>NZ_JBTYZO010000010.1:138191-204333 GCF_057808495.1 Hymenobacter sp. M1-2 | reverse complement strand
CTAATTTTCTACAACCCTGGAGCCGCTACGCGGCTATTCCGCAACTTGGGTTAATTAAGTGATGAGGTGAGTGACACGCGGTAAGGTTGTCCCCACTTACCTAATCACCCGCTCACCTCATCACTTAATCACCTAATTACTCACTTCTTCTAGCAGCGTTTCGGGCATGGTTTCGCGCACGCGCCGGATGAAGATGTCGTTGATGCTCGGAATCAGCTCCCGGAAGGCATGCACCTCCACGTTCGTGATGAGGTAGCGCAGTAGGTCGTTGGGCGTGGTGCCGGCGTGCAGCCGAATGACGTCGTAGAAGTGGCCGTTTTCGCGCTCTTTGTGCTCTACCACCTCAAAGTCGGGGTGCGTTACCATCAGGCGGCCTTTGCCTTCCACCTCGTAGGTTTGGCTTTTGAAGGTGTTTTTGATGTCGCGCACCGAGCCGTCGAGCACCTTGCGGGAACGGTTTATAAGGGCGATACTATCGCACAGTTCCTCCACCGATTCCATGCGGTGGGTGCTGAAAATGATGGTGGCTCCCTTTTCGCGCAGCGCCAGGATTTCGTCCTTGATGAGGTTGGCGTTAATGGGGTCGAAGCCCGAAAACGGCTCATCCAGAATGATGATGCTAGGCTCGTGCAGCACCGTGGCAATGAACTGCACTTTCTGCTGCATGCCTTTGCTGAGGTCTTCCACGTTCTTTTCGGCCCAGGGCTTGAGTTCCAAGCGGGTGAGCCAGGCTTTGATGCGTTGCGTGGCATCGGCGCGGCTCAGACCTTTAAGGCGGGCCAGGTAAAGCAACTGCTCACCCACTTTCATCTTCTTGTACAAGCCCCGCTCCTCTGGTAGGTAGCCAATCTGACCAATGTGGCTGGGATTGAGCCGCTCGCCCCGAATGCGAATCTCACCCTCATCAGCCCCGGTTATTTGGGTAATGATGCGAATAAGGGACGTTTTGCCAGCGCCGTTCGGACCCAGCAGGCCGAAGATGCTGCGTTCTGGAATGTCGAGGCTCACGCCGTCGAGGGCAACGTGGGCGGCGTAGGCCTTACGCACGTTCAGGGCTTGAAGAATGGGTTGCACGGCTTGGGAGGCAGAGTGAGACGGAGAGTTTAAATGTAGGAGTTTTGTGACGCGTTGCGTTGGCGTGAAAAACGAAAGTAGCAGGACGCTTCATTCTTCCAACTCGCGCAGCAGGCCTTCCAGCCGGTCGAGGTGCTGGCCGTAAAGTCGCTGCAAGTACCAGCGCGTAAACCAGCGCATCAGCAAGAAGAACACCACCCCAATTACGGCATAGAAAGCCACCAAAATACCGAGGGCTACCAGCATCTTAGAGCCTTCCTTTTCCTGGACTATAGTGCTGCCAACGAAAGTCAAGCCGATACTCAAGGACATGGGCAAGGACCACATCGTGGCCCGGAAGTAGAGTCGTACCAGCCCGCGCAAACTAACCAGTTGCCGGAGCACATGCTCACGTAGCGCGCCGCTGGCGTCGCTCAGGCCACGCAATACCGTCAGCTTCCGCCGAAAGTAAAAGCCGCTGAGCACGCATAACGCAATTCCCCAGAGGCACATGGTCCGGTAGTACGTCTCCTTCGAATAGAGAAACGCCACGACGCAGAACAGCAACGCCAGTACCGAAAAGCTGATTTCCAGCCATACGTTGCGGCGCATCTTACTCACCGGACTTGTTGAGCCGCGGGCTAGTAGCTGAATCAAAGCCGCCGTGTCGAGAGCGGCGGGTGCTTCAGTGGGAGCAGGCTGCTTCCAGCTTAGGCGAAAATCGTCGAGTTCCATTACGCGGAGCGGGAAAGTAATTGGCGAATCTTGTCTTGCACGCGGTGCATTTTCACGCGCACGTTGTTTTGGGTGATGCCGAGGATGTCGGCCATCTCCTCGTAGGTGCGCTCCTCCAGGTACAGCAGCACGAATGCCTTATCCACTTCCGAAAGCCGGTCGATGGCGTGATAAAGAGCTGCCATTTCCTCGGGCTCGTAGCCGGCCGGTTCCGTCGTCTGCGCCAAGTGCAACGCCTCACCATCCAGACTCACTGGTTGCGGCCGGCGCGTGCGCTGCCGCAGATTGCTGATGGCCACATTCAGCGCAATACGATACAGCCAGGTGCTGAGCTTGGCCCCAGCCTGCGGCACGTACTTTGGCCACGCCCGCCACAGTTGCAGCACCACTTCCTGAAACAAATCCTGCCGGTCGTCGAGGTCAGAGCAGTACAAACGGCACACCCGCCGCAACAACGGCTGGTATTCGTTGATAACGGCAGTGAAGTCGGGAGGCGGAGCAACGGCAACGGGGCTCATGCGGAAGCAGCAGGTACGGGGTATATATCGGCGCGGCAGCTGCGGCATTACAGGCCGCCTACAAATTTTTCTGTTTTATCCGCCACAAAAAACCTGCGGCCAACCGCAATGCTCCCCACCAAGTACCGATAATTGTAGCAACATCCCAGCCCCACTTCCCTCTTTCACTTCGCCTTCAACATGGCCTCTTTCTTCGACCCCAAATCTTTCAAACCCCGCAGCCTAGGAACCCTGGTATTGCCGGGCGTCTTCATGCTGCTCGCTTTGCTCAAGCTGTTTTCACAGGACTATTTAGCGGCGGGCCTGTGGACCTGCCTGAGCCTGGCGCTGCTGCTGCTCGGCCAAGCCACCCGTCGCCGCTGGGCTTTATGGGCAGCATGCGCGATGCTGCTGCTCTCCCTCGTATTTACATTTCTGAAATCCAGGGCCAACCGGGCCGCCAAACAAGCCCGCCCCACAGCCACCAACACCCGCTAGTTCCACGCGCAGCGCGAGTTGTCTCTTATTTTCTGGTTTTCTCAAAATAAAAGACAAACCTACGCCGCTACCCACCACAAAAAACGCCCGCCTTCCAAACAAGGAAGGCGGGCCACTAAAATCGTCTACAAAATCCGTGCAATCCGCTAAAATCCGAGCTAATCCGTGATCTTATTGGAAGTACTCCTTCACTTTCTCGAAGAAGCCTTTGTCGTTTTTGCCGGGGTTGGGCGTGAAGTTGCGCGAGTCGCGCAGGCGCTCCAGCAACTCCCGTTCCTCGCCGCTCACATTCTTGGGCGTCCACACGTTCAGATGAATAAGTTGGTCGCCGCGGCCGTAGCCGTTGAGGTCCTTGATGCCTTTACCGCGCAAACGCAGGATTTTGCCCGGCTGGGTGCCCGGGTCCACCTTGATTTTCACCTTGCCTTCGATGGTCGGCACCTCAATGCTGGCCCCTAGCGCAGCATCCACGAACGAGATATACTGCTCGAACATGATGTTGTTGCCGTCGCGCTTGAGCAGTTCGTGCGGCTCCTCCTCAATCTGAATGAGCAAGTCGCCGGGTACGCCGCCGCGCTCTGGGTAGTTGCCTTTGCCACTCATGCTCAGCTGCATGCCCTCGGCCACACCCGCCGGAATGTTAATAGGAATCACTTCCTCGTGCATCTGGCGCCCGTCGCCGTGGCATACGTCGCACTTGCTGGTCACTACTTTGCCTTCGCCGTCGCAGGTGGGGCAGGTAGAGGCGCTTACCATCTGGCCGAGCATGGTGTTCACCACGCGCTTCACTTGGCCTTGACCATTACAGGTGCCGCAGGTTTTGAGGTCGGTGCCGTTTTTGGCGCCGGTGCCCGAACAGGTGTTGCAGGCCACGTAGCGCTTCACCTTGATTTTCTTCTCCACGCCGTTGGCCACTTCTTCCAGATCGAGCTTGAGCTTGATGCGCAGGTTGGAGCCTTTGCGCACGCGCCGGCCACCCTGCTGGCCCCGGCCGCCCCCAAAGAAACCCTCGAAGCCGCCTCCGCCGAAGATGTCGCCGAACTGAGAGAAAATGTCTTCCATGTTCGGGCCAGCACCATTGCCGCCCATGCCCTGGTGGCCGTACCGATCGTAGCGGGCGCGCTTCTGCTCGTCGCTCAATACCTCGTAGGCCTCCGCGGCTTCCTTGAACTTGTCTTCGGCCGTGGGGTCGTCGGGGTTTTTATCGGGGTGATATTTGATGGCCACCTTGCGGTAGGCCTTCTTTATCTCGTCGCCCGAAGCGTTTTTGGCTACGCCTAGAACCTCGTAATAATCTCGCTTCGTTGCCATGTTTACATACCTCGTCTGTCATGCTGACGAAGGAAGCATCTCTACCAAATGGTAAACTCAACGAAGCGGTAGAGATGCTTCGGCAAGCTCAGCATGACCAAAAACTATTGTCCTAGCACCACCTTGGCGTGGCGGATCACCTTGTCGCCGAGGTAGTAGCCTTTCTCCACTTCGTCCACAATCTTACCTTTCAATTCCTCGCTCGGGGCCGGAATCTGGGTAATGGCTTCGTGCAGATCGGGGTCGAAGGCGCCACCTTTGACTTCCATCGGGGCCAGACCTTTCTGGTTCAGCGTTTTCTGAAACTTGTTGTAAATGATATCGATGCTCTCACGCATAGCGTTGGCATCTTCCGTGTCGCGAGTGTGATGGCGGGCCCGGTCGAAGTCGTCGAGTACGGGCAACAGAGCCATCATCAGCTCCTGGTTAGCAGTCTTGAAAAGGTCAGCGCGCTCCTTAGTAGTGCGGCGCTTGTAGTTTTCGAACTCCGCAGCCAGGCGCAAGTACTTATCTTTCAGGTCAGACAGTTCGGCATCAGTCTTGGAGCCGCTGGTCGGTGCGCTGCCTTCAGGGCTTTCTACTTCGCCTATCTCGGGCGCATTAGGCTCCTCGGTCAGTTCGCCAGGTGCGTGGTCAGTGGCCGTTCCCGTCTGGTCGAGTTGGGTGTCGTCGGGTTGGGTGTTTTTATCGTCAGCCATTTTCGCTTGAAATCGTCGGAATGGGTTGAATCGGGAGGACATAGAGGCGAGTCAGGACACAAGGAGTTTGCCAAAGCACTGCCGGCTGTCATTGTGGCACGGAAACCACAAGACTTGCTGGTTTAGTTCAGGCAAAGTGACCGTCGTAATGGGAAAATCTTTTTGCTCCTTATTCGGCAAGCATACAACGTGCGCCAGATAGGCTGGCAGTTCAGCAACCCACTACGCAACAGACGTTTGCCCTACTCCGCGTGGAGCGCCTGCCAGATCATGTCTTTGAGCGGCTGAATATTCTTGTTCGTGAGGCTGGAGATAAACACCGTGGGCACGTCCGTAGGCAGCGTGGCGCGGATTTCGGCTTCCAGTTCCTCGTCCAGCATGTCAGACTTGGAAATGGCTAGAATGCGCTTTTTGACAAGCAACTCGGGATTGAACTGCTCCAACTCGCTGAGCAATACCGCATACTCACCATCGATGTCGGGCGAGTCACAACTAATCATAAACAGCAAAATGGAGTTACGCTCCACGTGGCGTAAGAAGCGGTGCCCCAGCCCCCGGCCTTCTGCTGCGCCTTCAATAATGCCCGGAATGTCGGCCATCACGAAGGACTTGTAGTCGCGGTAAGCTACCACGCCGAGATTGGGCGTCAGCGTCGTGAAGGCGTAATCCGCAATCTTCGGCTTAGCCGCCGACACAACGGACAGCAAGGTGCTTTTACCGGCGTTGGGGAAGCCCACTAGGCCTACATCGGCCAGTAGCTTCAGCTCCAGAATCACCCACTCATCAATGCCAGGCTCGCCGGGCTGGGCGTACTCCGGGGCTTGGTTGGTGGCCGATTTAAAATGGTCGTTGCCGAGGCCGCCCCGGCCGCCGGGCGTGAGAATGAGGCGCTGGCCGTGCTCCGTTATTTCGAGCTTTTTCTCGCCCGTTTCGGCGTCGCGGGCAATGGTACCGAGCGGCACCTGAATGATAACGTCGTCGCCCTGGGCGCCGGTGCGCAGATTTTCGCCGCCGTTTTCGCCGGGCTTGGCAATTAGGTGCTTTTGGTACTGCAAGTGCAGCAGGGTCCAAAGCTGGGAGTTGCCTTCGAGAATGATGTGGCCGCCGCGGCCACCGTCGCCGCCGTCGGGGCCGCCGTTGGGCAGGCCTTTGGCACGGAAGAAATGGTGCGACCCCGCTCCACCCCTACCCGAGCGGCAGTTGATTTTGACGTAGTCGATGAAATTATTGGAAGCCACTTGATTGAATTAAGAATTGAGAATTAGGAATGAAGAATCGAATGATCTTCTTAGCTCCAGCTTCCCAATTGAGTTGTCTAAAAACGACTGTCATCCTGCGCGAAGCGAAGGACCTTACCAGGTATGAACGGTTTGCCGTAAAGCTTGTCGTCCAACTGTGATAAGGTCCTTTGCTTCGCGCAGGATGACAGTATCTTCTGCCACTACCCAAGTGGGTAGCAGCCGCAAAGTTACGCTTTTACTTCATCCGTAGCTTGACGGCTGCTTTCGGGCGCGGCGTCCAGGTTTTGGTCGATGATGGCGCAAATCTGGCCGAAAATGTCTTCGATAGCACCAATGCCGTTCAGGGCGTGAAATTTCTGCTGCGCGGCGTAGTAGCCAGCCACCTGAGCAGTTTCATCTTTGTATACCGTCACGCGCTTGCGAATTTTAGTTTCGTCCTGGTCGTCGGGGCGGCCGGAGGTTTTGCCGCGTTCCAGTAGGCGCTTCACCACTTCTTCCTCGTCCACTTTCAGCGCTACCATGCAGTTTACCTTGGTTTCGTGCTCAGCTAGTAGCTGGTCGAGGCTCTCGGCTTGGGGCACGGTGCGCGGAAAACCGTCGAAGATGAAGCCAGCAGCCTGTTTGTTTTCTTTGAGCGCGCTGTCGATCATGCCGATTACTACTTCGTCGGGGACGAGTGCGCCTTCGTCCATGAGCTTTTTGGCCCGCAGGCCGAGTTCGGTGCCCTGGGCAATCTGAGCCCGGAGCAAGTCGCCGGTGGAGAGATGAACCAGATTATAGCGGGCAATGAGCTTCTGGCTTTGCGTTCCTTTGCCGGCGCCGGGCGGGCCGAAGAGCACGAGATTCAGCATAGAGTAGCGGAGTGTTACGCGGGAAGGAAGAAAACGGGTGGGTTTTGGAAATATAAGCAACGGAGAGGAAAGCCTTTACGAATGCCAGCGAATTTTAGCCGCGCAGCCTCCGGGCCTCGGTCCTATACCGCCTTATATACGTCGGGGTAATTACGGCCGAGGCCATCAAAATCGAGGCCGTAGCCTACGATAAAGTCGTTGGGAATGCTGAGCCCTACGTACCGAATAGCTAGCTCGTGCTGGAGGCATTCGGGCTTGAGAAACAACGTGGCCACTTCCAACGAAGCCGGCTGCTGGGCGCTCAGCGTGTCGAGCAGCATGCGCATGGTGTGGCCGGTGTCCACGATGTCTTCGAGGATAACTACGTGGCGACCCTGAAGTTCTTCGGTGAGCCCCAGCACTTCCTGCACCTTGCCTGTGCTGCTGGTGCCCTGGTACGAAGTCACCCGGATGAACGTCACTTCGCAGGGAATATGCACGGCCTTGAGCAAATCGGCGGCAAACATGAACGAGCCGTTGAGAACCGCCACGAATAAAGGCTGCTTGTCGGCGTAGTCTCGGTTAAGTTGAGCGGCTAGCTCCTGGATGCTAGTCGCCAGGCGCTGGGCGGGCAGGTAGGGTGCAAACTGCTTGTCGTGCAGCGAAATATGGTCCGGGTTCATCCGTGCGAAGTTGGCCCTAGAGTGAGCAGGCGGGCAAAGGTAGCAGAAAAAAGCCGCCCTCCCGGCGCGGGAGAGCGGCTTGATAACCAGTGGTCAGTTGTTGAGCTGGCAATGCGCTGGCGGCAGTCTTCAGCCGACGCAGTCGGCACGACTGCCAGCCACGAAGCCCGACAAGTCTTCAGACTTGCGAAAGTGGGAAAGACGGTGTAGCCTGCTTATGAGTTGTCAGTCTGAAGACTGACCCGGCTTTCGAGGCTGGCAGTCGCGCCGACTGCGTCGGCTGAAGACTGCCGCCAGCCCATTTATTGAGGACTTAGAACTTGCGCAGCAGCACAAACATAGTTTCGGAAGCTTTGTCCGTCACGTCAGCGAAGCGCACTTTAGGGCGAGCGTCCACCTCCGTTTTAGGCTTCCATTCCACTGGGGCTACGCCACGCTCGGGGGCGGCAATGTGCGGCGCGATAACCAGTGAAACAATGCTCATCAGCTTGATAAGAATGTTCATGGATGGGCCCGACGTGTCTTTGAACGGGTCACCTACGGTGTCACCGGTCACGGAAGCTTTGTGGGCCTCGGAGCCTTTGTATTCCATTTTGCCATCAATCATCACTCCCTTTTCGAACGACTTCTTGGCGTTGTCCCAGGCGCCACCGGCGTTGCTTTGGAACATGGCCATCAGTACACCGCTCACCGTAACGCCGGCCAGCGTACCACCCAGCACCTCCGGTCCGAAAGCAAAGCCCACAATGACAGGCACGATAAGAGCAATGGCGCCCGGCAGCATCATTTCACGGATGGCAGCCTGCGTGGAAATAGCGACGCACTTCTCGTACTCCGGCCGACCGGTGCCTTCCATAATGCCAGGAATCTCGCGGAACTGGCGGCGTACTTCCTGCACCATCGCCATCGCCGCGCGCCCCACGGCCGAAATAGCCAGGGCCGAGAAGATGAATGGAATCATGGCACCCACAAATAGGCCCGCTAGCACCCGAGCGTTGCTGATGTCGATTCGGTCGATGTTGGCGGTGCCCATGAAGGCGGCAAACAAGGCCAGCGAGGTAAGCGCCGCCGAAGCAATGGCGAAGCCTTTGCCCGTGGCAGCGGTGGTATTGCCCACGGCGTCGAGAATATCGGTACGCTCACGCACTTCTTTGGGCAGCTCGCTCATTTCGGCAATGCCGCCCGCGTTGTCGGCAATGGGGCCGAAGGCGTCAATAGCGAGCTGCATAGCAGTGGTAGCCATCATGCCAGCAGCGGCAATAGCTACGCCGTAAAGACCAGCGCACTCATAGCTGAGCACGATACCAGCCGCCAGTACAATGATGGGTAGCACCGTTGATTCCATACCCACAGCCAGGCCGCCAATAACGGTAGTAGCGTGGCCGGTGCTACTCTGTCGCACGATGCTCAGTACCGGCCGTTTGCCCATGGCCGTGTAATACTCCGTGATAATGCTCATCAGCGTGCCCACAACCAGCCCCACTACCACGGCATAGAATACATCCATAGCATCGAATGTGATGCCGCGAATAACGAGCGGTTCCGTAGGCAGCATCCAACGAATGATGAAGTAGGACGCTACGGCCGATACGACAACCGAGATGTAATTGCCGAGGTTAAGCGCCGCTTGCACATTGCCGCCTTCTTTCACTCGCACCATCAAAATACCAATGAGCGAGGCAACGATGCCCATGCCGGCAATCACCATCGGTAGCAAAATGGGTGAAAGTCCTTGAAACTGGTCGCCGGTGGCAGCTACTTCGCGGCCCAGCACCATAGTAGCTAAAATCGTAGCTACATAAGAACCGAACAGGTCCGCACCCATACCAGCCACGTCGCCCACGTTGTCGCCCACGTTGTCGGCAATGGTAGCGGGGTTACGAGGGTCGTCTTCCGGGATGCCGGCTTCCACTTTGCCCACGAGGTCGGCGCCAACGTCGGCGGCTTTGGTGTAGATACCGCCGCCTACTCGGGCGAAAAGCGCTATGCTTTCCGCGCCAAGGGAGAAACCAGTCAGTACTTCGAGGGCGGTTTCCATCTCGATGCCATTAGCCCCGCCGCCCTTGCTCACCACGAACATCTGGTAGAAGACAATGAACAAGCTGCCCAAACCAAGCACTGCCAAGCCTGCTACGCCCATGCCCATCACCGAGCCACCCGAAAACGACACGTTAAGAGCCTGTGAAAGGCTGGTACGGGCCGCTTGCGCGGTGCGCACGTTGGCCTTAGTGGCAATCTTCATTCCGATGAAGCCAGCTAATGCCGAAAAAACGGCTCCAATAAGGAAGGCCAGAACAATAACCGGGCTGGACTTTTCGCCCGTGCTACCTAGGTAGAAAAGAAAAGCGGAAGCAATCAGGCCGAACAAGGCCAACACTTTGTACTCAGCTCTCAAGAAGGCAATAGCGCCATCGGCAATGTAGCCGGCGATGGTGCGCATCTTTTCATCACCAGCGTCTTGCCGGCTCACCCAGCCAGAGCGTAGCCAGGTGTAAATCAATGCCAGTATGCCTAACGTGGGCACCACGTAAAGAAAATTCATCATAGAGCGGTGAAAAGAGGTTGGGAGTTGAGTGGGGAAGAAAAGAGCATTGAGCGGGTAAAATAGAGCTTATTGACTAATCCTCCATCTAACAGAGGACAATCGGCCTCTCTTTTTTGACACACTACTGCTATTGGGTATCTACCACAATTGCTTTAAATAACAGAAAGCTGCACCGAGGGTAGGTAGCAGCTTTCTACTCAATTTATATTGTTAAGGGTTACAATTGCCGCATCAATTCCTGATACAGCGTCAGCATGCTATCAATATCTCGCTTATCTACTATTTCATCAGGCGAGTGTACGTTGTCTTCCGCAGCACCCACGAAGCACCAGTCCCAGGGCTGGGCGCCGTGCTGCAACTCCTTGGCGTCTGAGCCGCCGCTGCCTTCCACCTCTAGTTGATACGGTATACCAGCCGCTTCAGCAATACGGCGGATACGCTCCACGTAGGAACGACGCGGAATAAGAGAGTCGCGCAGAGAAATAGCCACGCCTTGGCCCGCGTGCACGCCTTCTGTCACCCAGGTGATATCGGAAATAAGAGCCTGTCGTACACTGTAAGTTTCATAGATGTACTTAGATAGATAAGCCACTGAGCCGCCACCGTGCTCCTCCCAACAACCAAAGGCCACAATGCCGTGCTCCAGCGTTTCACAAAGCCGCAACGCATTCCAAACACCTAACCGATTATCGAGGTAGCAGCTTTGCACGGTAGTCTCCGTCTCACGAAAGTCGCAGTAATACGTCAGTTCGGTGCCCCGGTCAATTTCGCGTGTGAACTCGTATTCTGGTTGTCCGGTTTCATCATCAATGACCAAACGGCAATCGATAGGACCTTGCGAATCTTTTCCTACGAGCCGGATTCCCTCTTCCATCACCGGCCCACCAATACGCACCAATTGGCGGCCGTAGCGTACGGTGAAGCCGATGCTATCGAGATGGGCGAAAACTGCTGTCCGTGGTGTGCCGAAAACCAGCATGATGCAGTCTTGCCACTCTGCTCCCGCCAATACAAGTGGCTGCACCTTCCAAGAAGGACTGGCAGCACGGATGTGCTCCAGTAAAAATTGCGTAAGCGCAGCTTCGTTTCCAGAGGGTGCTGGAATCTGGCAAAGGGTGTGCAAAAGCTCCATAGTAGGCCTGTTAGTTGCCCAAAACTAGGATAAAAGCCATACTTTAGCCTTTCTGTTGGGCGGTGCGCCTAGGCTTTACAGCCTGCCCGCACCTGCAAGCTGCCGACTCTATGACCCTTCGACTCCGATTTATCCTGTTGCTGATGCTACTGCCCCTTGTGGCCCGTGCTCAGCAACCCGACACGGCTCGTACGCCCATTCGCAACATCGAAACCGAGAACGTAGACGTACTGCCTGCCGCCGTAGACACGAAAGGCTGGCTGCTGCTTGACAAGGACATTCAGTTGGAGCTAGAGGGCGCGGTACAAAATCTCTACAACTGTAAGTATGAGCGGGCGGAGAAGCAGTTTCGTTCCTTGCGCCGCCGCTACCCCAACCACCCCATGCCCTACTTTCTGCTGGGCCTCAGCCAGTGGTGGAAAATCGTACCGACCAACATCAAAACCAAGCAGTACGACAAGGTTTTCTTCGCGTATATGGACTCGACCATCACCAAGGGCGAAGCGCTGTACGACGCGGATGAGAAGAACTATGAGGCCTGCTTTTTTCTAGCCGCAGCCTATGGGTTTGATGGCCGCCTGCACGCCGAGCGTAGCAATTGGCCCAAAGCTACGGTAAGCGCCAAACGAGCCCTGAAATACCTGCAAATAAGCAAGGAGGCTAATGGCCTAAGCCCCGAGTTTCTGTTTGGGCAAGCTCTATTCAACTATTACGCCGTTTGGATTCCGGATAATTACCCCTTGCTCAAACCCGTGCTCTTATTGTTTCCGAAGGGCAATAAGCAGCTAGGTTTGCAGCAACTGCGCAACGTAGCCGACAACGGCTTTTATGTAGGTGCGGAGGCCAAAGTATTTCTCATGCGTATCCTCAACAACGAGGAAAACAATCCAGAAGCTGCCTTACCCATTGCTCGTAATCTAGCCCGCGCTTACCCCGATAATGGCTATTTCCAACGATTCTACGCATTGTTGTGCTTCAATATGGGCGAGTTCAAGGAGAGCGAGCGGGTTAGCCAGGAGATTCTGACGAAGTTGAATCAGGGAATGCCCGGTTACGAAGGCATTAGTGGCCGCTACGCCACATATTTTTTGGGGTGGCTGATGCAGAACCGCTACAAGGACATGGTCAAGGCCAAAGACTATTACCAGCGTTGTATTGTATTTGCGGAAAGCACCAACGAGGTGAAAGGCGGCTTTTACCTGCATGCCAACTACAACCTAGCCCGCATTGCCGAAAGAGAAAAAGACCTGGGAACCGCCCAGCGCTATTACGCCGTTGTGCAGGACATAGCCGACAAAAAGTCCGACCAGTATAAGGAGGCGAAGGCGTTTTTGAAAAAGAATAAGAGGTAGCATTATCCTAACACGCATGGAACTAAAGGATCTTTTCTTAACTCCTTTTTATTTAGGTTTATTTTACACCTTAGCTTATGCCGTACGCCCGCGTTTTACCAATGCTTATACGCAGCAATATTTTATCCCAGCATTAACTTTAAAATTCATTGGCGCTATAGCTCTAGGATTAATTTATCAATTTTATTATAGTGGCGGCGATACATTTAACTATTTTTATCATAATATAATTATTAGTAATGCTCTTGGAGAATCCTTTTTTACTGGTTTAAAGTTAATAACATCTTCTGATAAGTTAGACCCAGCAATAGCTCCTTATACAGCTGGCATGTATTGGTTTGGAGATGGCACTGAGTATTTTATTGTACGCGTCGCCGCTATTTTTAGCTTGCTATGCTTTAATACATACACCATCATAGCGCTATTCTTCGCAATTGCTAGCTTCACAGGAATGTGGGCCATGTACATAACATTTGCTCGTATCTATCCTGTAGCTTACAAACAGTTGGCCATCGCGGTGTTCTTTTTACCCTCAGTATTCTTCTGGGGATCGGGTTATATGAAAGACTCTTTGTGTATTGGTGCCTTGGGATGGGTTTTCTATGGATTCTACAATGCATTTATAGAGAAGCGCCGGATTATCTTTTCTAGTGTCATGGGGCTATTAGGAGCTTATTTACTGATACAAGTAAAAGTTTACATCTTAATGTCCTTTTTAGCCCCTGCTATTTTTTGGGTCTTCAATGAAAATAGTCGCCGAATCAAGAGCGCGGCAATAAGAACTCTGGTCAAGCCTTTGTTTATTTTGTTAGGTGCAGCAGTAGGTTTTTTTGGCGCCACACAGCTCACAGAGGGAGACGAGAGATTCGACGTAGACAAAATTGGGGAGAGGAGCCGTATTACTCAACGAGCCTTGTATTATCGTACCAAGGATGAAGGTTCTGGCTACAATATCGGAGAACTAGATGGGAGTATCGCCAGTATTGTAAGAGTAGCTCCTCAGGCGGTATTTGTATCTATTTTTCGTCCTTTTCTGTGGGAGGTTCGCAATCCAGTTATGCTGCTATCTGCCTTGGAATCACTATGGTTCACTGTATTCACTTTACGAATTCTATTTCGTACTGGTCTATTGAGTAGCTTGAAGCTTATAAGCTCACGTCCTATCATTTCTTTTTGTCTCTTGTTCACCATTATATTCGCTATAGGTGTAGGAACTAACAGTGGAAATTTTGGAACATTGGTTCGTTATAAAATCCCACTAATGCCTTTTTATCTCGCGGCATTATCTATCCTGCAAGCAGAAGCAGTAAAGCACATTCGTATGAAGAGACGAGTAGCGGCAGCTTAAGTAAATTATTAAGAAAATAGTTGTAAGAAATTTGGCTCATTAGCCAAAACAGAATAACGCTCTGTAATGGTGGAGCGGGCCGTTTCTCCCAAGCGAATACGCAGCCAGGGATTCTGCATTAATTTCTCTAACGCTGCTCGCCAATCACTGGGGGTAGCACATATATAACCATTTACATCAGAATGAACTACTTCCGTATTCATGCCGACCGGCGACACGAGAGCAGGGATGCCCAATGCCATATATTGTAGCGCCTTAAAAGCGCATTTACCTTTGGACCAAGGATCATCCTCCAATGGCATAAGGCCAATATGCAAAGCAGCTAAATCTTCTATCTCCGTCTCTTTACACCACGGCTGAAAATTTAGAGAGCGAAGAGATAGTTCTGGCAGCTGATTAGAGATGACCCGAAATTCAAAATCATAACGGACTTCCAGTTCAGATAATATGGGTACTATCTGCTTTAAGTATTTCAACGTAGAGTGAGTGCCGGTCCAGCCAATTACAAGACGACCAGGTGCCTGTTGATCACGCACCCGATTATGCAGGTGCACAGTATCAATAGTAGTGGGATTGACGAATGAGTTAGGATTAAACTGCTTAGCGTAGTTCTGCAAATATGCGTTGCCACAACTTACTTTATAAGCCCATCTGCAAATACTACCTACTTTGCTGTGCCATTTTATTCCTGCTACCACCTTATTGGCCTCCGACGTATTCGGAATCCAAATAGCGTCATCGAAATCATATATTAATTTCTTACCAAGCACTTTCGCAATAAGCCACTCAAACATTGGCGGCCCAATAGGGGCAGCTTCGCGATGAATGAACACGTAGTCGTAAGCAGGCACGCTGAACAACAAAACAACTCGCCGCAGAAATCCCGTTAAAATCCCCATCACCTTGGCCATGGTATGCCCTGACTTATAAAGAACAGCCCAGGTGGCATCCGACAAAAACGGGGCTAGCTTATATGTGTACCCAGCCGTTACAAGTGTTTCCAGGTATTGTTCGAATCGAAACCGCTGTGATGGTGCGCGGCCAGGAGGATAAGGAATCAAAAACAGAATGCTTGGCATCTTACGCACTTAATAGCCTTTGTAGAACTCCAGTACCCCATCGATTACACGCTGCTGGTCGTCATTACTCAACTCATAATACAAAGGCAAGCGCACCAAGCAGTCTGTGTAATAGTCTGCCCATTTTAATTCGCGTCCATCATGCTTGTCGGCATAGAATGAACTCTTGTGCAAGGACAAGTAGTGAAATACAGGAAGAATTTGCTGTTGCTTTAAGCTGTCGATGAGGGCGGTGCGCTCTGCTAGACTGCGGCACACTAGATAAAACATATGACCATTGTTGGTAGCGTATTCAGGCACTACGGGTAAACTTATGCCCGATTCAGTCAACGAAGCAAAAGCAGCGTAATATCTCTGCCATATCGCTTTTCGACGCTGCTGAATGTCAGACAGGTGCTCCAATTGCGCCCACAGAAAGGCCGCAATTATATCGGAGGGTAAGAAAGATGATCCAATATCTACCCACCCATATTTGTCGACCTCACCGCGGAAAAATGAAGACCGGTTAGTACCTTTTTCGCGAATGATTTCGGCTCGGCCAGCGTAGCTTAAGTCATTAATAGCCAACATGCCCCCCTCACCCGAAATGATATTTTTGGTTTCATGAAATGAGAAGGCGGCCATCGCTCCAAAGGTGCCTAGTGCCTTGCCTTTGTAAAAGCTATCAATAGCCTGAGCCGCATCTTCCACTATTAAAAGATTGTGACGGTCAGCTACACCCTGAATGGCATCCATGTCGCAGGCAATGCCTGCGTAATGCACCGGTACGATAGCGCGTGTGCGAGGTGTCACCAGCGCTTCGAGCGTGGTCGCATCCAGGTTGGGGGTTTCAGCACTACTATCCGCGAAAACGATTTTAGCACCACGTAATACAAACGCGTTAGGCGTGCTCACGAAGGTGTAAGAAGGTACGATAACCTCGTCGCCCGGCTGTATGTCCAATAGAATGGCAGCCATCTCCAACGCATCGGTACAACTGGTGGTGAGTAGTACTTTCTGAAAACCTAGCTGTTGCTCAAAATAAGCGTGACAACGCTTGGTGAAAATGCCGTCACCCGAAATTTTTCCGGAGCGTACAGCTTCTTCAATGTATCTCGTTTCCGAACCGGCGAGATATGGCTTGTTAAAGGGGATGGCAGATTGCATTCTTTCGTATTAGTAAAGCTCAAAGGTACAAGCTACAGGGCGCAAACCATTATCGTTCCTTTGCTCCAACCCGCTCGCCAGAACTCACCCGAAGCTTCCACGGCTGAGCCTGGACGCCGACATACGTGCCTGCGTCAAGCAGAGAATGCACTCCCATTATACTACTGCTGGCGCGCACGTCAGGGTTTATTCGCGGATTGTCTACTACGGTGTTGTTCCTGAAAGCAATACTCTGCTACTTGTACACCACTAGCTGAATCGGTAGCGGGAGCAAATAAAGCATGGTCTTCAACTAACACCTTATAAATAATGACACGTCTTAAGGTATAAATAGACGTTGGACTTTCCACATTCAAATAAAGTATACCGCCTAATCAAGTGATGTTGGCTGTCTTAAGCCAAAGGTGATATATGTATTCCACTTGGTCTTGGTGAAACCCACACTTTTCGTAGAAATGGCAGGCGCGTTCGTTTTCTAGTTGAGTGACTACTTGCAACTCTTTTGTGCCCCACTCCTGGGCACGCTGTATCGCAGCAGCTACCAGCCGCTGACCAATGCGAGTACCTCGCGTAGCCTCATCCACGGCCAACAGACCTATGTCCGCGCGTCCTTGTTTAACCCCGAGAGTTAGCACGCCCAGTTCCTTTTCTATTGGCTGATAAACTAGTACCGAACGAGCTAAATCTCCTGAAAGGGAGTTCTCCATCCACTTTGTATACAGTTGCTCATACACGTGACGACCAAAATTAGTGTCACGGCGAAACCGGGAATACTCGCCACTTTGCAGAGCCAACGCACGTAACTGTGGCTTTAGACTATGTGCTTCTTTGATGTCTGGCTCAGCTACCACTTCCTGCACCCTAGGTAACGTTTGTAGGTAAGTCACCTTACGGTCTACTAGCATAGCCCCTAATCGTTGTGCCTCCTCTTGACTATTTAAGTCAGCAGGATGAATTATTACATACAGCAAGCGGTACTGCGCACTACTTGCTTGCTCCACCAGGCTGGCCAACTGCGTACCAGTGCCGTAGCTTAAACCAATACGACCGACGGAATAGCCCAGAAAATCGCTATCCCAGTCTAGCTTCATTAACTGATTCGTCATACACAAATGTTGTGGTTAACGGTTTTTGCTAGCAATGAGTAGGATGGCAGTATTAATTAATAATTTCGTCAACTAAAAATATCGGACGGCTTTTAACTTGTTCGAAAGTTTTACCAATATATAAGCCGACCATTCCAAGAACCGACATCAACAATCCTGAAAGCAACCAGATAGATAGAATCAGGCTTGTGTAACCAAGCACTTCTACCCCGCCTGATAAAAATCTAATAATCATGTAAATAGCCATTACAAATGCCAATGCCGATACTACTAGTCCTAATTTCACTACTAGCCGCATAGGCTTGTCAGAGTATGATAGAATGATATCTATCGCAAGGTGAATTAAACGGCGAAAATTGTAAGAGCTTTTTCCAATACTACGCTCGGCATGGTCGACGGCGACAGATGCTATATCAAAACCAACCCAACGTACCATCGTCGGGAAATAGCGAATACTGTCGTTCATAGCGAGTATTGATTTAATGACTTTGTGATGATAGATGCCAAAATTAGCAATGGCAGGATCCTGTTTAGTTTCTGTTAAATAAGATAAAACCCAGTAGAAAAATCTAGAGAATAAGCGTTTCAAAAATGTATCCTGCCGGTCTACTCTTCGGGCAAATACGATATCGTGTCCCTGTTGAGCTAGTGCAAATAATTTGGCAATTTCTTCCGGTTGGTCCTGCAAGTCGCAGTCCATTACCACAACCCATTCCCCACAGCACTGCGCCAGACCGGCTGTAATGGCTTTGTGCTGCCCAAAATTCCGACTAAGCCGAATGCCGCGTACTCGCTTATCCAGTGCAGTATTGCGCAAAATCTGCTCCCAGGACTTGTCGGGGCTTCGGTCGTCCACGAGAATTATTTCAAAATTGTCCGTTATTGCCGATACGCTTGTGACTATACGCTGTACAAGCTCATCTACCAGCGCTTCAGCTCGATAAACTGGGCTAACAATTGAAAACAGAGGTTTATTCGAACCCAAGACTAAAAAAGAAGGAGAGTAGAAAAGAGTATTAGGAGCTCTCTGGAAAGGGCCAGCAGAGTAGGGTTTTGCGTCCAAAGATACGTTCCTGCAAGCTCTCAACCAGTGCTGACGCAGCCAACATCATAGATGTACTAGCTAGTAATAGGTAGCGCATTTCGAGGGTACACATGGTTCGATGAATGTGTAGTGGAAGAAAACTCGAAACGTGAATATGGGTAACACGCGCCAAGTGCGCCGAAAAACCCGTATAGTTTATTTCAATCGGCAGTAGAACTAAGCAATATCCATTTAATTTAACAGCATTACAACACGGAGGTTATTAATAAATTAACTATTAAAGAATATTGAGTACGCCTCTCTTGCTCGCTCAACTGAACGATGATGTTCAGCTAGTGCTCGAATACTGCTTCGATGCGAGGGATCATATAAAATTTTAGCTAAATTTTTAAGGCTTGTTAATATACTATCAGGTTTCGTTAAGTTGAATAAAATACCTCCCCCCTCCTGCTGAATGATGGTAGAGTCATCTCCAACGCCTTCAGTAAGAAGCACAGGTAAACCATTGGCCCAATACTCTCCCACTTTGATTGGCGAGACATAAGGGGATGGTCTATGTAAACCAAAGGCGAAGTCAGAGGCCGACAAATAATCGGGCACCTCATAGAATGGTGCGTATACGATAGAACATTGAGTTTCATCGAGACCAGCAGTTCTTAACTTAGCTTGCAGCTCAGCTACAGGCTGGGGGCTGAGCAACAGCAGGTGGAAGGAGGAACCAAAGAAGCTGGCTACTTCCTTAAATAGCTTGAATGCTTCCAAGTCGTAGTAGATGCCTCCGAATTTACCTACATATACTCCTATTATTGCCTCAACAGAAAGCCCTAGTTGTTGGCGCATCCGCTTACGTGCTCCTAATTGAAAGGCGAAGTTGCTGAGATTGACAGAGCAGGGCACGGTAATGATACGACTACTTGGTACTCCTTCCTTTATTAACTGACGACGGTAGTTTTCTGCTACGGGCATCAAGCCTAGAGCATATTTTTTCTGTTTGTTTTCCCAGTATCGTTGGAAAATATAACGCGGATCGAAGCGGTGCCATACGCCTGCATCGCGCATGTACTCAGCGTGGGGTTCAAATGATTCCACCAGGAAAGGTAGTTTGGCTTGCTTCCAGACCAGGTAAGCTAAAGACCCAGCTGGTGCCCCACGGGCGATGAGCAGGTCGGCCTTAAACTCTAAGGCTTGTGCCACTAATTCTTTTGGAAAACGGAGAAAATCGTCTGTTTTAGTTACCAGTACTGAACGACCTGGCGGCGAGAGTAACGGCTGAAAACTAATTTTAGTCACTTCAAATGCCACGTTCAGTGCTGGCGGCTTCAGTGCCGACTCTCCGCGCTCAATGGTTACCAACCGTATGGCCTCTACATCATCTCGCTCTTGTAGAAGTTGCAGGTGCGGCAGTACGGTAGCTGTGGTTAACGCGTCAGCGAATGACCAGTAGCTGAGAAACAGAATACGCATAGCTTATTTTTAACCTGCTGTTATGCTCCGCGGCCCAGCAGTTGCTTAGCCCACCGTACCAAACGGGGGCTCGTTAGGCAGCGCAACAGAAGTTTGGCTCCCTGCGGCGCTGGTAAGCCTGGCAAGGCACGGCGCATATAGACCAAGGCCTCGCGCTGATGACCATCGATATGAGCATGGATGGCACAAAGGTAATACACTTGCCCCAGCAGACGCCGACGCTGATCCTCGGTCAGTTGTAGGCGTTGCTGCATCCAGCCAGCAGCCAAGTCCAGCCGCCGGATTAGGCCCTGATTATCGGCCCGCATTGAGCGCTGGTCATGGTCGTTCATAGTTAGCGTAATAGCGTCTATGATGTAAACGCGCTCACGCTGCGTGTTTTCCAGCATAAACATCCAGTCTTCCACGGCCGCGTAACGCCTATCTTCTTCAAACAGATGTAAATCTGAGTTTCCGCGGCGCACGCAGATATTACAGGCTAAGGCATTGCCGCGCACGAAAAAGTCAAATCCATACCAGCCTTCTTCCACCTCTGCAAGGTCACTATCAGCCAGCACGCCGTTACGGTCGAAGTTATACTTGGTGGCAATAAAGTTTGGCTGTCCCAACTCCACGATCTTCGCGTACAGCGTGGCTAGGTGTGTTGGGTGAAATTGGTCGTCGGAATCGAGAAACAGGACATACTCGCCCTTGGCACGAGCGAAGCCGTAATTGCGAGCCGCTCCTCGTTCACCATTTTCTTTCACCATGTACTGGAGCCGCCCATCTATGAACTGCGCTACCACTTCTGCCGTGTTGTCCTTGCTGCCATCGTCCACCACAATGATTTCCAGTGCCGCGAAAGTCTGCCCTAGCACTGAGCGTAAGGTATCAGCAATGAAGCCAGCCCGGTTGTAGGTGGGAACAACGACGCTAAAGAATGGATTTGTGGAATTAGTCATGAACGGCTATTGACGAGACCAGCACTGTTTCATAAAAAAGACCGGTGGTTGAGGCCGGTCTTTTTTATGAAACAGGAATGCCTTCTGGTGCAGATTACTCCTACTCGTGGTAGTTGTACACTTTATGCCCTCCTTGGAGCAGGTAAGCATCCCGACGGAACAAGGCCACATCGGCTTGCATCATATCCTTCACTAGCGCGGGCAAATCATACTTGGGTACCCAGCCTAGTTGCTGCTGCGACTTGGTGGGGTCGCCAATGAGCAGCTCTACTTCCGTGGGACGGAAATACTTGGGGTCTACCTCTACCACTATCTGCCCCTCTTCTACTTGATACTCGGGGTTGGTGCAGCGCACGACGACGGCTTTTTCGTTGGCGCCTTCACCTTCAAAAGCCAACTCGATGCCTACCTCCGCGAAGGCCATCTTCACGAAATCGCGCACGGTGGTCGTTACACCGGTGGCAATTACAAAGTCTTCGGGCTTATCCTGCTGTAGAATGAGCCACATGGCTTCTACATAGTCCTTGGCATGCCCCCAGTCGCGCCGGGCGTCGAGATTGCCTAGATAGATTTTCTGCTGCAAGCCCATCGCAATACGAGCCGTACCACGCGTGATTTTGCGCGTCACGAAGGTTTCACCCCGTAGTGGCGATTCATGGTTGAACAGGATGCCGTTGCAGGCATACATACCGTAAGCTTCGCGGTAGTTCACCGTAATCCAATACCCGTAGAGCTTGGCTACGGCATAGGGCGAGCGAGGATAGAAGGGCGTCGTTTCGGACTGCGGCACGGCTTGCACCAAGCCGTACAGTTCTGAGGTACTGGCCTGGTAAATGCGGGTTTTCTTGGTCAATCCTAATAGGCGTACAGCCTCCAGAATGCGCAGGGTACCAATACCGTCGGCGTTGGCGGTATACTCAGGCGTGTCGAACGAAACTTTCACGTGCGACATAGCACCGAGATTATAAATCTCATCGGGCTGTACTTCCTGAATGATACGAATTAAGTTAGTGGAGTCCGACAGGTCGCCGTAGTGCAACTTAAAACGAACGTCTTTCTCGTGCGGGTCTTGGTAGAGATGGTCGATGCGGTCGGTGTTGAATAGCGATGAGCGGCGCTTGATGCCGTGTACTTCATAGCCTTTCTTTAGCAGAAGTTCTGCGAGGTAGGCACCGTCCTGGCCAGTAATCCCGGTAACGAGGGCAACTTTCATATTTTATGCTTTTATGCTTCACCTGATACATGGTATAGAATACAAGTATCGAACAGAAGCAACTGTGAGCGTCCAGCGAGTTGATTTTTGCTGAACTTAGGGCAAAGGTAAACTCACGAATTGAAACGATCTTTAGGCCGGGAGCAAAAATCTTCCTATTAGCCAGGATAGTACCATCGTAAGCAGGGTAATAGTTCAGCTCCTTGTGCTTCTAGATTGGAAGCATTTTCAGAGTACAAACTAGCCGCCACAGACTCCTAATGCCTTATGCTGGTGCCAGACTTACCCTTTCTAACGACACAAAAAAGCCCGCCCCGAAAAATCTCGAGGCGGGCTTTTCATCAACAAGTCTACAACGTGGCCTTCCGTGCTGCCACCGCCGCTACAAAGGTGGTTATTTCGGTGATTTGAGCTTGTGTTTCGGCCAAGTCCCGTTCGCGGGTGAGTAACGCGACAGGACCGCGGGCTTCTTGCTTATCAGTGAGTTTAGACCGGCGGAATGTTGCGCTACGCAAATCAATCTCGCTGTTTTTACGAGCCTTGGTACCCACGGCCAGCGTTGGGATAACGGTAGTAAGCGCCTGGATTTCGGCATCGAGGCTGACCATAGCAGCCTGCGTTTCGGCTGATGCTTCGCTGGTACTGCCGCGGGCATATTCGAGGTTGTTGGCCCGGTGGCGCAAGGCTTTCAACTCGCTTTCAGCATCCGCCAGTAGCGTGTCGCAATCAGCGATGGTGGTCAATAGTTCTACAGAGTACGCCATGTTGTTATTGTGTTAAAATGTGAAAAATTATTTACAATCTCAAAACGCAAACTCTTTTTGGTATATTGTTCAGCTTATACTTTATTTTCTCAATTTTCTTCAGGCGCACCGTCAATTGTTGCCAGCAGTGTGCCTAGCGCGGTGGCTTCGGCTTCGAGATACTGTAAACGCAAGCCGAGTAGTAGCCGCGTTGCGGCCTGCTCCGGGTCAAGGATAGCAGCGGCTTCTGCTGCCCACTCGTCCAGCATCCGGTGCTGACGAGTAGCGTGGGTTTCGCCGGGAGTAGAGACTGGCAAGGCGGCGCGTAAGGCCGGAAGCACCTGCTGCCAACGCCGCGCTTGCCGTACCCGCGCATCCAATTGCTCCAGTTCCACGCGTAGGTTAGCGGCCTGCCACACGCAACGCGCCTGACGCCGACGCAATGGCGTTATGGCAGGTCTAACCCCATTTTCTATCCCGGACCCGTCCGCTGCTTCGGGCAAGCCCAGGCCGAGAGGCGACGGCAGCAGCCGAGCGAGTTCGCTCAGCCGCCGCGCTATCTGATAAGAGAACACGTGGCGGCCCGCTTCTATGTGGGCTACCTGTCCACGCGTAACCCCCAGATAGCGCGCTAGCTCCACCTGTGATAAACCTAAATACGCCCGTACAGCCGCGGCGATAGTAGTAGAGGGAACAGCTTTCATATAAGCAGCAGTTAATTTATGTGCACTGTACTCCCGGTGAAGTTGATGTCTTTGGCTTTTGCCGGCAACGGCATACTAGCCTTTTCCTAGACATAAAACAAAAAGGCTAGTAGGTATCACTAGCCTTTTTGGAATGAAACTTTATGATGGCTAGTCAGGAAGCAGAAGCTCGCCAAACCCTGGAGAGTCATACTACTAGCTGCGTAGCAGTTAGTGAGAAGGAGGCTTAGGAGTATATTCCAACGGACTACACTTGACAATACGCTTGACTTAAGGAGCCGTGGTATCCGACGGAGGTGCCTGTATCAGCCTACGCAACTGCTCGACTGCCACTAGCAGCGAGTGCTGGACACTCATATCCTTAGAGTGTCAGCAGAAGGGGTTCTTCGTAACGGTTATGTATTGGACTTCAAGCCAATGATCTTCTAATGACTTGCGCATCAGCAAATCACTAGAAGGCCACTATATTAAAATATCTTCTCCAATGCTTAATTAGCCGTTTAACGACGTTGGCGTCTTTTGAGCTTATTGTGTTTGGGATACCGTTAAATCATTCAATAACACTTCTGCCACCCGCTTAGCGTTTGCCTCTGAACCGAACTTTTGCCGTTCGACTCCCTCAACAAACCGCCGCATAGCAGCTATATAACGAGCATATTCTGCATAGGTCATTTGGGTTAAAAAAGCAGCGAGTTCGGCATCTGTAGCAAATGCCTCCCGGTCTATGAAGCATTCCGCGGGCACAAAGCGCTTAATGTCAGGCTCGCCTAGATATATGGGCACACATCCGGCAAATAGACAATCAAACAGCTTTTCAGAGATGTAACCGGGGGTACGCGTGTTCTCGTAGCATACCACAAACCGGTAAGAGCGGATAACGGCCAGTTTGTCGAGTGGTGGAACCGGGCCTCGGTTTAGACCTTCTACCGCGCGGCGGCGGCGAGCAGCAACCGTATCGGCTAATCGATTGGTAATGGCGCGCGGCAACACTCGCTGCAGCACACCCAAGCCGCGAAAGCTGCGGTATAAAGTTGGATCAACACCCCTGCTGTAAAAATCGAATTGCTGCGGCAAATGCTCACCAAACCAACGCAACGTACGGTAGCGGGTATATAAAAGCGAGCCGGAGCCTGGTTTGGGCCGTGTGAACTGAAACATACCGGCCATGAGCACTAAAAGTTTGCGCCGGTTAAACTCCTCTTCCGTCACGTCCTGAAACGGCGGGTAGCCATCAAGATCGATAGCGAAATAGTGGTGAATATATTTCTCACCGTCCGCCAGCGTATAATCGAAAGTAAATACCCGGTCGAAGGGAACGTGGTTTTCTTTCTTCCACACCTCTGGATAGTACGTAGCCGGCTCATTGAGCAACAGGTAAAGCCGCTGGCCAGGGCGTCGCTGATAGGTTTGAAAAAAGTCTACCACATCAAGGCCAATTATCAGTTCTGACTCTTCGGGAGGATGAATATCCTGAGTGGCCATATCGATACCGTGGACCGCAAGCTGACGGCGAAGCTCGGCAAACATGTAGCCGTAGTTTTTTATGCCCTTAATAGGCAGATCGGAGAAGATGCGGTTCTGCAAAAAGTCCGGCTCGTTCAGTACGACTAGAGTGGCTTTCATATTGTAGTCAGAAGGAGAAGGCGCCGTGGGCTCGGAAAGGAACAACTGGTTTAGCGGCGAACTAAGAATGTTTTGTCTGCTGCCGGATTTTCAGCCAATAGCCAATACTACCTAGGTAGTAGCGGTACTTACCCGTAGTATAAGCCAGAGCTAGAAAACTCTTGACTCCTTCCCAGATACTACCTTTCACTAAATAATGTGTTGCCAGGTTGGCACGGCTTTGCTGCATGGCCAGCGCGTTAATCTTTACGGCTTGGTAGGCACCTATCTTCTCCAGTTCCGTTCCTAGCCGCTGCCTCACCTGAATTTCGAAGTCATGCATACGGCGCATGTTTTGGCTGGTACTCGTGGCATGCACCCGCACCAAGGCCCAGGTTTCAGGCGAAGGGTCGTAGCGAAAATGAGCTCCTGCCAGCGCACACCGCACCCAAAATTCCCAATCCTCCACTGAGCGCAAATCCTCGGCAAACGGCCCAACCCGACGCAGCAACTCCGCCCGCGTCAAAGGCGCGTTCACTACCATCAGATTTTTTTCAATGATGGCGTTTATTAACACTTCACCCTGACCTTCGGCACCACTCATCCATGGCTTATTGAGCATGTCCATCGACTGGCTCAACTCGGTGGGCATGCCATGTCGGAAATAACGCATGTCACCATACACCAAATCTACGTTAGGATGCGCTTCCAGAAAGGCTACTTGTAACTCCAGCTTACGGGGTGCTAGCAAGTCGTCGGCATCCAAAAACTGGATATAGTCACCTGTAGCCGCGGCCACTCCTGCATTACGAGCCGCCGACATACCCTTATTCACTTGATACAGATACCGGAACCGGCTATCGCGCTGCACGTAGCTTTCGGCTACACTGCGCGAGGTATCCGTAGAACCGTCGTCGATGATAATACACTCCCAATGCGGATGTGTCTGGGCTAGTACCGAATCCAGGGTCTCCGGCAGCAGCCAGCCGTAGTTGTAACAGGGAATGATTAAGCTTACCAAGTTCAAAGTATTGGATAGTTTAGATTGCAGGAAAAGCATGATGAGTCGCTTTTTCTCGCCTTATAAGCCTTAGAGGTGATTGAAAACAAAATAAATACCTTTCAACGCTAAGCGCCGAGCACCAGCTATTTGAAAAACTCTGAACAAGGATCGCCATGCTTCCATACCATTTATTTGTAGGTATCGATCGATTGTAGCGTAAAAGTCAACATCCTTGTACTTACTTACTTGCTGCAAGCTTAGAATGATAGTATTGCGAATGGAGGCAAACACAAGTTCTCGTTTCTCAGGGTAAGCGCTACTTAGATCCACTTTGGCTTCCACTACTTGCTTCAGATTCTGACCATCAGAGTCAGAGACAGACGAACTGTGCCTCCGGTATGCCGCCAGTGTGTGGTCCGTTCCCACCAGCGTAAACCCTTCCAGAAGCATCTTCACCCATAGATGATAATCCTCAGCATTCTGCACCAACCGATTTTCGGTGAATCCACCGACTGCTTTTATTACGCTTTTTTTTGTTAGGGCCGTTAGTATAGGAACCCGATTACCGGCCAAAAACACGACTACTCCCTCTTCACCAGCGAAAGTACCTCGCACGGTATTCATTTTGGGTAAGCTGGCTACAGAGTTCCAGTCGAATTCGCCGCTAAACATATACGAATCAGCGAATAGTAAATCGGCTTGCTGAGCTTCCAACTCGCGTACCTGCACTTCTAGTTTCTCTGGCATCCAGAGGTCGTCTGAATCGAGAAAGGCAATGTATTCGCCAGCAGCATGTGCGATGCCGTTGTTACGCGCCCGACCTTGGCGGCCATTTTCCTGATAAACGTATTTGACGCGCTGATCTTGAGTACAATAGGCTTTTACGACCCTTTGGGTTTCATCCGTGGAGCCATCATCCACAATAACAAGTTCCCATTGCGTATACGTCTGCGCGAAGACACTACGAATAGTTTCTCCAATATGCTTAGCTGCATTATACGCAGGCATAATAATGGAAACCAGCTTCGTCATTTCTACTTTTTAAAGCAAGCTTGCAGCAACAGTTCCTGACGCAAATTTTTAATAGCTGAAGCTATATTATTTCAACTATGGCTTATACTACCTGTCGGACGAGGTCCTCGTACTTATGTTCTGCTATGATTTGTCCTTTACCGAGCTCATAAATCCGGTTACACTCGCGGAGCGTCGTGATACGGTGCGCAATGATGAGAATGGTTATATCGGTAGAGGAGAGCTTATTGATTGCTTCGTTCACCTCCCGTTCGGTTTCATTATCGAGGGCGCTAGTGGCCTCATCCAGCACCAGTACCTGCATTTGCTTATACAAGGCTCTAGCAATACCAATTCGTTGTCGCTGCCCACCAGATAGCTTAGAGCCTCTCTCGCCGATGAATGTATCTACCCCATCTGGCAGCCGGTCAACAAAGCTTCGCAAGGAGGCCTGTTCAAGAGCGTAATCCAATCGTTGCTTATCAACGTCAGGATCATTCAAGGTGATATTGTCTTTAATAGAGGCCTCCATCAAAAAGGTATCTTGCTTCACGTACCCGACAAGTCGGTGCCAGGCTTGCAAATGCTGGGGAGTGAGGCGCTGGCCATCTACTCGAATACTGCCTTCCTGCTCCGTATAGAAGCGCAGTAATAGATTCATCAGCGTGGTCTTCCCCGAGCCAGAACTGCCAATAAAGCCTACTTTTTCTCCTTTACGAACGTGCAGGCTAATGCCACGCAACGCGGGTTGCGTCTCATTAGGAAAGGTGAACCCGACATTCTCGAAATCGATGCCGCTCTCGAAAGAAAGGGGCAACTGCTGGGGATGGGGAGCCTCATTGAAATGAGGCTCCTGGTACGTGCCTAGATGATAGATGGTGTACTGATGCTGCTTGATCTGCATCAAGGACATCAACATCCGGTTTACGGATGGCATAAGCCGGTAAGCAGCAGCAGCGAATAACCCTACTAATCCAATCAATCCTGCTGCCCCATTAGCGAAGTACAGGGCGTAAAGGAAAATAGTTACTACTCCTAGAATCGCGACTAATTCAATAACTTTAAGTGGGAGCTGCCCATACAGATAAGCTTCCGCGTCTAGTTTTTGAATTTCCTGTTGCCCAGACGTAATATGGGTGCGAAACTGCTGAAGCTTGTTAGCAAGTTTCAGTTCCGCATATCCAATAAATAAGTCAAGCTGTTTGGCCGCCACCAATGGTCGCAGCTCATTTATTCTATTTCCAATGGCTAAAGAACGATTGCGTAGTGCACGATAAGTGATTAGCGCAGAAGGCACCAGCACGGCAGCCAGTATAAGAAGCAGCATTGGTTTATATAACATTATCCCTACCATAATGATAAGAACAACCGCTACCTCAGAAATAAAAAGAATTAAAGGCCGCAATACACCCGTCACATAATTAGATGGGATACCTATCACATAATTGCTTATAGTCGCAGAACCTAAATCATTGAAATACCAAAAAGGAAGATTTAGGTATTTTGTCATCTGTGCATCAATCAGAGCCAAGCTAATATCTGCTGTGTAGCGCGTCTGTAAATAGCTAACCCAAGTAGAAAAAAGATTCTTGAATAAGAAGAATACAAATACTGCAACGATAATAACTGTAAGAAAAGAACGCTCTGAATCTAGATTAAGTAGATCGTAGACTGGAGCGAAATACTTACTCTTCAATATTGCTCCTGGCTCAGATGCCAGCATGATAACTGGTACTAAAGCAGCCAAGCCGAACACATCCAGAAAAGAATTAATGAGCAACAGCAACAGCATCCAAACTCCTTCTCGCTTTTGCGAAGGGGTAAGAAAAAGACGTAGGCTGTTCAACGAAGCCGCTATGATTCCACCTCTCATGTTGTTCAGCTATCTATGATAAAGTAAACCTTTTTACTAGACGCAGAATATGAAACCTTAGCCTCTCTCTATTTACCGATATAGCTTTTGCGTAATAATAAATTCGTTTAAAACTATTTCCAGCAGATGCCATATCTTTACTTAAAGTGAAATAATAGTCTTGCCGCTCCAAATAATAACTATTTATACGCTCTAGAAACACATCCTTATAAGAAGGATCAAAAAACTTCATAAATTTCTTATTCTCAAAAATTCTCTTGTTAGATTGTGAAATAGTATTTTTCGACATCTGCATTATACCTCCTGAATGCAATCTATAAGCAGACATAGCTTTCGGTATATAAAAGGCTTTTCCATTACTCGTGCTAAGCAGTTGCAATGTATAATCTCCACTGAAAACTTTTAAAAACCATTTTGGCAAGGGTAGGGGCAATGAGGATTTTCTAAAAAACATTGATGCACTTGGGGTAAACCACCCCTTATTAACAAAATCACTTTGCGTTAGAGTAGTTTCACAATCAGGCAGAATATCAGGAAATTTTGAGCTAAAAAAATTATCAGTATCAATCTTGGGGAAAAAATCATAATTAACACCTTTTTCAATAACTATCTGTGCATCATGTATACACATTGAATATTCAGGTTTTGACTCAAGAAGATCAAACTGAATCTGTAACTTATAATCATCAATCCAATAATCATCACCTTCTATAAATGCAATATAGTCGCCATTACAAAAAGCAATAACATTTCTCAAATTAGCCATCACTCCTATATTACGGTCATTAAACAAGCACTTTATTTTATCAGGATAAAGTGTTGCATATCCTTCTATAATAGCTCTAGTGGAATCAGTGGAACAATCTTCGCCTATTATAATTTCAAACTCAAAATTAGTCTTTTGCATAAGTATAGAGTCAAGAGCTTGCTTTATATAAAGCTCTTGATTGTATGTAATCAAACAAATGCTCACTGCTGCTTTATCAAGAACTGCCATTTTAAGGTTGTTATTTCAATGCTGAACTTCGTTTTTCATCTTAATTACTGTAGCTGGCACACCTACAGATATACTGTTTCTCGGGATATTCTTTGTTACTACTGCTCCAGCACCTATTGTTGAATTATCTCCAACAGTGATGTTAGGTAAAATAATAGCGCCTGCGCCTATCTGGGAAAAATCGCCTATTTTCGCTCCGCCTAAAAGCTGAACGCCCGGAGAAATTTCAACGTAATTTCCAATTATTACATCATGATGAATATTAGATCTTGCATTAATTAAGGCTCCTTCGCCTATAATAACATTATTGCTTACGAATACACCGTCCATTATGTTAATACCACTGTCAAAAATAACTGAATGTCGTCCGATACAAGCACTATTTGCTATGACTGAGCACAATGTTCCTCCTATATCTTGAAAACGCTGGCTCACTTTATATCGCAATGCAGGCACACCAATTCCTAAAACGAATCTGGAATCTTTTTGAAATGAGTGCTTAGCTTCTTCTGTTGATTTTAGAATAGGATATTTATTGAATAAATAATCAGCAACACCACTATTAATGTCATCATAAAAAGAAATATTACTTTCTCCTATTTGCTCGAGCAATTCCAGTAGTTCAACAGCGTGTCCGCGAGCACCTATAACAACCATATTAGAAACATTTAGAGATACTTTCGACTATTTTGCACACTTCTTCAATATTCATTTCCTGATAGAAAGGAAGGCACAAGACACGAGATGATATATCTTCAGAAATAGGGCATTTAGCTCCAGAGATATATGGCAAATTATTTAAAGATGGATAAAAATAACGTCTAGTATTTATCCCTTCAAGCTCTAAACAATCTTTAACTTTTATCAGCCTTTCTTCGTCATGAAATACCACAGGAAAATATGCGTAATTATATTCTATGTGCGATGCACAGGACGGGAATATCAATGGAATATCATGTAATTTTAATTTATATTCGCGTGACAAATTTTGTCTTGATAAAATGAATTCCGGCACCCTTGGCAAATTGCATAGTCCCATTGCCGCATGAAATTCAGAATTTTTTCCATTTACTCCTAACGTAAAATAATTATCTCCTTTATGGCCAAACGATTTGTATAGCCAAATTTTTTCTTTTAAGTCATTGTTTTTTGTAATTATTGCTCCTCCTTCAATAGTATGAAATAATTTAGTAGCATGGAAACTGCATGTGGTAATGTCACCATAAGTTAGTAAAGAGCGTCCATGCATTTTAACTCCAAAAGCATGTGCCCCATCATATATAACCTTAATATTATATTTATTAGCTATTTGCTCAATTTTTAAAACATCGCAAGGATATCCGTATACATGTGTAGCCAAAATAGCAGAAGTACGTGGGGTAATAGCAGCTTCAATTTTATTGGCATCTATGCAAAATGTATCACTCTCGATATCAACAAAGACTGGCTCACAATTTTCCCATAATATAGCTGTAGTGGTCGCTACGTAAGAAAAAGGAGTTGTGATTATTTCTCCAGTAAGTCCTAATACCTTTATGGCAATTTGCAATGCGATAGTGCCATTAGACATGAACTGTACGTTAGCCCCGTCAACTTCTTTGGATAACTCAGCTTCCAGTTGCTCAACTAATGGACCGTGATTTGTCAGCCAACCGCGTTCCCAAATTCCTTCCAAGTATGCTGTGTACTCGCTCAAAGGTGGCAAGTATGCCTTTGTTACGTTTATCATGCAAGAAGAGTCATTATTTCTGTACAACAAAAAACAGCCTAAGCAAAATGGACCTATGAAGCGTATCTACTTCGTTAATTGATAGGCTACTTATTTCAACATTAGCGTATTAAAAGCCTCGGCATACACTGCCCGAATACCTTCTTCTAAGCCAATCTTGTATCGCCACCCAAAGCCAGTTAGCTTGCTCACGTCCATAAGCTTGCGTGGAGTGCCATCAGGATATTGAGAATTGAAGCGGATAGCTCCTTCGTAGCCCACAATCCGTTGCACCAGTTCGGCCAGTTCCCGAATGCTAAGGTCTTCGCCGGTCCCAATGTTCACTAAGCCTGGCTCATTGTAGTTTTGAAGCAGATAGAAGCAGGCGTCGGCAAGGTCGTCGGCGTGCAGAAACTCGCGGCGCGGTGTGCCACTGCCCCATACTTCCACTTCGGGCGCCCCAATGAGCTTGGCCTCGTGGAACTTACGGATCAGCGCCGGCAGCACGTGGGAGTTCTTCAGGTCGTAGTTGTCGTGCGGTCCATAGAGGTTGGTGGGCATGGCCGAAATGAAGTTGCAGCCATACTGGCTCCGGTAAGCGTCGCAGAGCTTGATGCCAGCAATCTTGGCGATAGCGTAGGGCTCATTAGTCTCTTCGAGCACACCCGTCAGCAACGCATCTTCTTTCAACGGCTGCGGTGCCATTTTAGGGTAGATGCAAGAAGACCCCAAAAACAGTAGCTTCTTAACACCCTGCACATAACTCTGATGAATTACGTTGGCCTCAATCATGAGGTTGTCATAGAGAAATTCGCCCCGGTAGGTGTTGTTGGCATGAATGCCTCCTACTTTAGCTGCCGCCAGCACTACATAGTTTGGTTTCTCAGCAGCGAAGAAATCGGCAACCGCAACCTGATCACGCAGATCCAGTTCCTGTGAGGTGCGCGTAATGAAGTTATGATAGCCCGCTTTTTCAAGCCGGCGCATCATGGCCGAGCCTACCATGCCACGGTGCCCGGCGATATAAATGGAGTCAGTTGGATTCATGAGAACAAAGCAAAAAGCAAAGAAGTAGTGGCATGGTTCAAGGCCACAAGCCTAAACCGTGCATTAACCGCTTAATGACTAAAACGTGTGGCTTATGATGAAAAGAGTTACGGTTACCAAGTGCAACGAGTTGATTATTTCCTTCATAGCGCTGCATTGTAGCGCGGTCGGCAATAATGTAGTCGCGCCAGTTTGGTAGTGAGGCGTGGTCCCACCCAGCAAACCCATCTTGCCGGGCCTTGATACGAGTATCGAGGCGCCGCTGAATCTGTTCGGGAGAACGATACTGGTAATGACGCACCCGAATACGCTGTGGGCTTGCAATCCCAATATGTCGAGGCCGGTCAAGCCCCATTTCCCAGGTTAGGCGCTTGCGGTGACGAAAAAAACGAGCTTCCGCGTACGTCTCAGGATGGTAGTAAGTAATTAGTGGCAGGTCGTTTTGGGCATCGCCGGTAAAAGCAATTTCAACCAAATCATCAGCAGTGAGTTGGAATTCAAATGTCTGCGTCTGAACGAAGTGGTACTTACGTGGCACCTGGGACAGAAACGTACGCGGATCGTCGGCGTAGAATTCATCCGCGTCCAGCCGGAAGCACCACCAGTCGCCCTCCGATGCTAAATGTCTGAAAGCGTTGAACACCTCACCGCGTAGCCCTTCATAGAAAGGCTTGAACTCCTGCTTCCAAGGAATTATTTTTTCATTAAACGAGGCCAAGGCTAGTACTTTTTCCCACGTGCCATCGGTGCTGCCGTTGTCATACACAAAGATTTGGTCTGCCCATATCGACGCTTGACGCAGATTGTACTCAATGACATCTGCCTCATTTTTGATGACGGAGATAGCAAATATCTTCATGAGGAATTACGGTTTCGGACGCAGGCCGGCGCAACGAGAATCAGTGTTTGTTTGCAGCCCACCACTCCAGATCCAGCCCAGCTGGCACCGCAACAGACTTCGGAGGAGTATTTACTTTGTTCTGGCCTATTGCCTCCTTAATAAGATAATTAATGGAGGCGCCTACAATCATCCGGCTAGTGCGGTAATTATAGGAAAGCAGCTTCGGCAATTGACGTAACGCCAGTCGATAAGCTTCCTTTTTGTCGCGTTTGGCGGTCCAATTCACCTGCCAATACATAAACAGGTTACGCTTTTCTGCTGCCGATAATCGGAACTTAGACCCATAACGAGGGTCCTGCTCACAAGTTTCCACCATCTTGATAAGGTTGGGTGCCCACTTTGGCGAAGTCACCGTGCGCTGGTCTGGGTGTAGCTGGTACACGGCCCAAAGTTCCGGCACAAAAACTCCGGGTGCCAGGTGCGCCAAGCGAAACCACTGGTCAATGTCAGCGCACATATCAACTTCAGTACGCATCCCTCCTGTTTCACGTACTAGGGCCAGGCGGGCGAAGGTGGCGTGCTGCGGCGGCACATTCTCGAGTAGAATACTGCGGGGCGTAATAGTTCCTTGAACTGTATTGGCGCTTATCACATGGTGCTCCAAATCGATGGCAAGGTCGCCACCCGATACAAAGCCTGCTTCCGGATGTTGCTGAAAGGCTTTTGCCATAGCTCGGAACGTGCCAGCCAGGTAATAGTCGTCTGAGCTTTGAATGGCTAGGATCTCTCCGGTAGCGCGGGCCACTCCTTTCGTTACTGCATCTACGAAACCTTTGTCGCGAGCTGACCACCACTCAATTTTATCCTCGTATTTCTTCAGCACCTCTACTGTTTCGTCGGTGGAGCCGCCATCGGACACGATAACCTGAACCGTACCAGGATAATCCTGACGCAGAATACTGAGCAAGGTGCGTTCAATAAAGCGCCCTTGATTCCAGGAAGGAATGACAATAGAAAGAGAAGGAAACTCCTGCATCCGGCAAGTTACTTAGTCAAAGAAGCTACATCTTCCAGCCAGAGGTCGAGCAGCTCTAGTTCCTGAGCCGTCACGATGTTCTCTTTTGCTAGCTCGGCATACGCGCGGCGCAGGTTTTCAGCTACCGTTACGGATTTATCGATAGCGCGAGTAACGGCGGCAATGACGCGATTGGGGTGCAGGTAACAGGGGATTTCCGACTCGAAATCCTTCACGTAATCGTGTGGGTTGCGCTCCTGTAATACGGTGGCTTCCGTGAAGCCCAACCGGTAGCCGTGCGCCCAGAGGATAGGTTGCGCTACTAATCCGCGCAGGATGTCGGTGAAGCGAAAGGTGACGTAGGCTGGTAAGTACAGCAATGGAAATAATTCCTGCCGAACCACCGTATTCTGCGAGTTGAAGGGGCATAACGTGCCTTCGGCCAGCACGATAGGCGCGCGCTTATCGAAGAATATTTCCGTGTTATCGACGAGGCGGTAGATGGCATCCACATCTGGGTCGCTGTCGGCGAGACCCTGCCAAATACCAATTTTAGCGGCTTCTGTAACTAGCTCGCTTTCCTTCAGGTTGTGATCGTCGTTGAGGATAAGATCGAGTGGATAACCACGGGGCCAAATATGGTGACTAGTAAAGTTTTTATAGATGTTGACAAAGCCTTTATTGGCTGGGGACGTCTGGAATTCGCCCTGCATAGCGGGGAATTCCCAACCATCGTAAGGAATGTTATCATCGTCAGTATCGATGATAACCTGGGCTCCTTGCTGCATAGCGTGCAGGTAGCCCATCATCTTACGGCCATAATGGTTGAACGGTAGTTTAGCTGACATTTTGAAGCCCATTGCCTCCTGATCCTGAACAGATAGGTAAGCCACGTTTTCAGCCTCCCACTGTGCGGGAGATTTTTTGTCACCAGCTACCACCAACTGATACTCGGCAAAGGTGGCAAATTTGTTTACCGCTTTGGTTGGAGCGAAAATGGAAGTAATGACAATAGAGGGCTTCGATGAAGACATGCGCAAAAAGCGAAATGGAATGGAAGTGTAGAAAAATCGGCAGCGGAAAGTGTCTGCCACCCAACACGGGAAGTGAGCCACCACCAATTTGGCGGCGCAAAGGTAGGATTTTTTGTTGGCCTCTTACCCTATACCACCCAACCATTTCCTTAACTTGCCTTTAGCGAAGGCAAAAGAGGCATGATGCCAAGGAATAAATTAAGCTAGTTGGTCGTGTATTGAGTGTGTAGATTTCTAGAAAAAGAAGTGGTGGATGAAGAGGGTGATAAGGCCGTCGTGGAAGAACTGCTTTTTGGAAAAGCAGATGGTTTTGCGGGCCAGGCGCTTGAGGCGGGTGCGCAGGGTCAGGTGCTTGCGTTCGAGGCGTTGCAGCGCAGCCTTTCCTTCGGTGCGGGTGGCCGGGTCCAGTTCGTCCACGTAGGCCCACCAGGCGTCGGTGAACCACTGCGCCACCAACTGGCCCACCCCGGCGAGCAGGGCACGCAGGCGGCGGAAGGTGGCGTGCGTGCGCCGGCCGAAGACAAAGGCCAGCACGCGGCCCGTGGTGGCCTCCTCGACCCACCAGAGCCAGCGCGGGCGTCGCTTGGCTCCCACAAACGACCACATCTCATCGGCGCACAGCCGCAGCGCCACGGCCGGGTCGGGCGCGTAGCCGGGGCGCACAGGCGGGCGACGGCTCACGGCTTCGATCTTTTTTTTAGCTCGGCCATAACGGCTTGCGTGCTCACACCCAGCACGCGCGCCGTGTCGCGGATGCCACTGCCGTTGAGCGCCATTTCAGTAATTTTAGCGCGCACGCCTGGCTCATGGATTTTGTGGCGGTAACGCAGCTGGAACGTGCGCCGGCAGGCCGCGCAACGGTAGCGCGGGGTGCCGTCCGTGGCCTGGCCGTGTCGGTAGACGGCCTCCGGCTGCTGGCAGGCCGGGCACAAAACGGGTTCTAATACCATGACCCAAAGTAAGTACAATCTACATACTCAGCACACGACCAGCTAGTTCAGTAAAGACTATACCCTATCAAAAAAGTCCCGTATTGCTGCTGTTACTGCTTCTACCTCCTGCTTTTGCATTCCCGGCCACATAGGCAGACTCAAAGATGTACGTGCTAACTCTTCGGCGATAGGGTAAGTACCCTCCGGAATTGCCATGTGCTGGTAAGCCTGCTGGCGATGCGGAGGAATAGGATAGTGAATTAATGTTCCAATGCCCTGTTCTTGAAGGTACTGTTGTAGCTTGTCACGATAAGCGGTGCGTACCACGTATAGATGATAAACATGCGTTGCCCCTTCCGCTACAACAGGCAAAATAAGATCGCCAAGCCCAGCTAAATGCTGGTTATAGAGAGCGGCTACCGACTGACGTTGCTGCGTCCATTCCGAGAGGTAGGGCAGCTTTACACTCAACACTGCGGCTTGAAGTTCGTCGAGCCTTGAATTATGGCCAATGATTTCGTTATAGTATTTTTTCTGCGAGCCGTAATTACGTAGCGTACGGATCTTTTTTTCTAGCTCCTCATTGTTGGTCGTTACCGCGCCCGCGTCGCCAAGCGCACCAAGGTTTTTCCCTGGGTAGAAGCTTGTACCATTTGCATTGCCAAAACTACCCGCAACTTTTCCTTGCCAAGTAGCTCCCTGTGCCTGCGCATTGTCTTCTACTACCCATAAGCCATGGCGGTGGGCTACATCCATAATAGGACCCATCTCACAAGCCTGCCCATAAAGGTGAACAGGCATAACTCCTTTGGTATGCGGTGTGATAGCAGCCTCTAACTTTGTTGGATCTATATTATAGGTACCGGGATTTGGTTCTACTGGCACTGGAGTAGCTCCAACAAACGAAATAGCTAGCCAAGTAGCAATATATGTGTTGCTAGGAACAAGCACCTCGTCGCCAGGCCTTACGTTGAGAGCCTCAAGTGCTAAATGCAATGCATCCAAACCATTGGCTACCCCTATACAGTACTGTACTTTATTGAAGGTAGCATAAGCCTTTTCAAAAGCTTTAACCTTATCTCCTAATACATACCATTGTTTATCATAAACATCGGCAATGGCAGCTAGTATATTCTCCCTAATTGGTACATGTTGAGGAGTAAAAGAGAGAAAAGGAACGTTCATCATAAAAGAGCAAAGCCTATGGTCAAGAATGAATGACAAAGGTAGGCACTATGGCTTAACTCCTGATACAGTGCTTAGACATTCGAGAGTATCCTTACCTGGCAGAGCCTAGGCTTCCTCCGTACAATAATTTTATACTCTTTCAAGTAGCGTATCGTCTTCAGCTTAGTGCTTTGCACTAGGAATTACTGGCTTAAGTAGGCGACTAATGCTATCAGTCAAGCTAACTGCTGCTAACCAAGCAGCCGGCAATAATAATAAAACATCCGCCTGTAAGAGATATCGCATTTCCAAGCTGCGAAATATTACGCTTATAAATAGGTAGATAAATAGGAAATAAGCTGCGATAGGCCACAGTATAGTCTGCCGCCAGCCTAGAATTAAACCTAGTACTCCTAGTAGTACAAGTAGTGTGCGATAACCAAATAGCACCCGCTGGATCAACTGTTTGATTCTGGAACCGTCCTGATGAATTTTAGCATTCTTGAAAAAGGCCTTACTAATATTGGCGAGCGGTACGGCAGTATAATAGTTAACAGGATTTCGTTGTATATAGCTCCTCCGTAAAGAATCGAAGCCAGCAGCTACTTGTGCGTTACAAGGGGAGAAATGAGGAGGCTGCGACAAATAATATTCGCGTGTGTTGAGTCGGCGAATATAAAAACTGCTACCACAACGAGCAGCCAGTGCTGTGAGAGCATAAGCACGACGCTCTTCGGTTTGGTCACTAAAGATATCTGCGGGATATTGCAATGGTTTGCCTTGTACTGCTTTCTCTACCCAAGTGGTGTTATCATTAGTCCACATATGCAGCCAATTAAGATAAGCCTGCATATCCTCTCGCAAGTTGGGGTAGCCTGCAGAAGCAGGTTTTACTAACACGACTCGATCATGATTAATATAATTTCGCACTGGCCACCAAATATAGAGGCAGCCAAAGCCTACTACTACCCAAATAGCACGCTGCCAGCGGGATAAATTAACCTGACGTGGCCAAAACAAAACAAATAATACACTGATGGGAAATAAAATGCCCATGTATTCTCGAACATAAAATGTTATTGCCGTGAGTACTCCAATAAGCAAATAATGCCGCCAATTGCTTGCAGAGCGGCTTAACAAACTGAGCCAGGCAATAGTGCAAAAGGTATTCAGTGCTTCAGAACCGACAATAGTGACCCATATAATAGCAAATGGGTAGGTGGCATAAAAAAGAGCGACTATCCGCGCGGGCCAGACTTGACTAGACCAACGTCGCAATATGTTATAGAGGAGAAGAATAACCACTGTATCAAGTACTATTTGAGTGGTCACTACCGCGCTAACCGCTAATCTAGGACCAAATAGTAAATAGTGAATACCATAGAAAAAAGGATAACCTGGTAATCGTCCAAATGCAGCGTCTGGGATAAGTGGTTCGTGGGTGTAATGTCCTTTATGCCATAAGTTTAAAAAGCTCTCCATATAAGAGAGGGAATCACCGTTTAAATGTTCTTGACCGGCTCCATAATATATAGTAGCTCCTTTTAGGGCGAATGCGAGGCGCAGTAGTAATCCCAGCCCTAAAATGGCTGCTAGCCAGCCGCGCTCATTGAGAGGGAAGTAAGAATTATTACGCATTTTCATACACTTTTTTCACTACATACAATGGTCGATTTCGTGCTGCATCTAGGCTGCGCCAGACATATTCTCCGATAACGCCCAGGGCTATCATTTGGAAGGCTGACACAAAAAGCACGACTACCATCAAAGTTGTCCATCCAGGAGGACCTTCTGACATGAATAGTTTTAGTCCAATAACATACAGTCCATACAACATTGCTATGATCCCCAAAGAAATTCCGGCAACTGAAATAGCCCGAATGGGAAAAAATGAGAATGACAGCAAAGAGTCAATGAGCAACTTTATTTTTTTCTGCAATGTCCAGCGTGATTTGCCTATTTCGCGTTTACGGCGCACATACGGGATATTCACGTAAGTATAGCCTAGCCATACCATCAGGTAAAATATATTACTGTTGCGCTCCTGTAACCGAACAATATCATCGCGGACTTGCTTATCAAAAAACACAAAATCAAATCCTCCGTCTGGAATATTACGAAGAGCAAGTTTTTTCATGAGCCAGTGAAAAGTTTGGGCTAGTAGCTTGGACATCCCTTTCTCTTCCCGATCTTGACGGTTGCCGATTATTAGTTTGAGGTCTTTCAGCCAATACTCATACATCTGTACCATTAACTCTGGTGGATCCTGCATATCGGCCGTAATGATAGCTAAGCAATCGCCTGTGGCATGGGCCATTCCCGCCACAATAGCATTGTAAGACCCCACATTCCCCACTAGTTCTATCACACGTACCCGGTCTGGATATTGCTCTCGAACGCGCAATAGTGCTTGCAGTGTATGGTCCCGTGAACCATCATCCACAAAAATGTACTCGAACTCTACGCCAACTGGAAAGCGGGCTTCGTTCTTGATAAGTTCTGGTGCAGTTACTGGAATATTGTCCTCGTTGAAGTAGCAAGGAACAATAATGGAAAGCTTGGGCATGAGGGTTAAAAGGATGTAACTATCCGTTAAGTGATAGGACCGCCGTACCAGGCTAATACGTGTGTGCTACCTCCCAGCTTAAAACCAAGTTTCTCACTGGTGCGAAACACAGCTCTGTTCGTAGCCTGTGTAGTCATCAGCACATATTGGGCTCCGTTGGCGCGGGCGCGATGCACGGTTTCAGATACCAGACGCTGATGCCAACCGCGATTTTGCGGTCCCACGGCTGTAAGTACCACCCGCGACAAACCAACACCGAGAGCGGTGGCATCCGAGGCTAAGTCACTAACTGCCAAGAAAGAATCTACTGGTAAATCTGGTTCTGCCGGCACTAAAACGGTATCGCAATAACCGCGCACGGCCGCGCTGGCATAGTGCGCAAGGAAGGCATCAGCACGACTGTCTCCGAACCAAGGATCGGCATGGAAACGGTCGTATTGGTTTCGAGCGGCAGCTGAAATTTGCCCAATGTAGGCAGCTTCATCTTCACGAGCAGCCCGTACCGGATAACGTGGCTGGTCGAAGGTAGGCACTTGGTCGAGGTAAAATAGTAGGCGGGTTTCAACCAACCGCCAACCACTGCCAGTTAGCATCTGCAGTAATTCAACATCCTCTACAGGAACCTCACTGAAGCAATAATATTCCCCATTGACAGCGAGCTTCTCCTGCAACTGTCTTACGGCCGCAACCCGGCTGGCTAGAGAGGATTGTGCAGCAAAAAGCGCCGTTTGCAATCGATAAGTAGGCGTACCAAAAAATTGAGAGTCCCAGGGAAGCACTGAATACAGCAGTTGTATTCTCTCGTCGCCTTCTCCTACTGCCAGTACATGACCAGAGTCAGCTTCCGCCAACTGTACCATGCGCCCGGCGCCAAACAGTTTTTGTTGGGTAGCAAAGGGGATTTCTCGCAGAAAATTATAGGGCGAATAGAAGAAGAGAATCGCTTCGCGCGAAGCCAACAAGTTGGTATCTAAGCGCTCCATACCTCCTTGAACTTCTCATATTGCCGGATGTAATCCTGCTCATTGTAAGGCAACGAAGCAAACACTAATTGCACCGCCGAGTGTGAGTATTGCATGGTATGCCAAGCGTGAGGGGGCACGTATAAGCCCACATGCGGATCTTCCAGCCGATGTACACTAACGGAGCCATCGGGCAATTCGGTGGTGACGGTGATACGTCCTGCTACTGCAACCAGCACTTGCTCAGTTTTGTAATGCGCATGGCGCCCGCGCACAATGCTCTCGGGAGTATAGTAGGTCCAGAATGTACGCTGTACTTCAAAGGGCAATTGCTTCAGCTGCTCCGTAACGGATATATAGCCGATTTCTGGTGCACCTAATTTGGGGAACTCAATCAGGTAGGGGTTCTTCATGGTTTGGTTACGTGCTCCTGAAAATATTCCAGCGTGCGGCGCAGACCTTCGGCGCGGTCTACTTTGGGCTCCCAGCCCAAGATTTCTTTAGCCTTGGTGATGTCCGGCCGACGCTTCATGGGGTCATTTTCGGGCAGCGGGCGGTAGTCGGGCTTGAACTCGACACCGGTGAGGCGCGCTATTTCTTCGCCGAATTCCTTGATCGTGATTTCCGATGGGTTGCCGATGTTGACGGGCAGGTGATAGTCGCTCAGCAACAAGCGGTAGATGCCGTCGATGAGGTCGTCGACGTAGCAGAAGGAGCGCGTCTGCGAACCGTCGCCGAATACCGTGAGAGGCTCACCGCGGAGGGCCTGCGAGAGAAACGCTGGCAATACGCGGCCGTCGTCGAGGCGCATGCGTGGGCCGTAGGTGTTGAAGATGCGCACGATGCGCGTTTCCAGGCCGTGGTGGTTATGGTAGGCCATCGTAATGGCTTCCTGGAAACGCTTGGCTTCGTCGTAGCAACCGCGCGGACCCACAGGGTTTACGTTGCCGTAGTACTCTTCTACCTGCGGGTGAATTTCTGGGTCGCCGTACACTTCCGAGGTGCTGGCGATAAGCATGCGGGCGCCTTTCACGCGGGCTAGGCCCAGCAGGTTGTGCGTACCTAAGGAGCCCACTTTCAGCGTCTGAATCGGGATTTTGAGGTAATCGATGGGTGAAGCGGGCGAGGCGAAGTGTAGGATGTAGTCCAGCTTGCCCGGCACGAATACGAACTTCGACACGTCGTGATGGTGGAATTCAAAATCCTCGCGCCCGAATAGGTGCTCGATGTTTTGCAAGTCACCAGTGATAAGGTTGTCCATGGCAATGACATGGTAGCCTTCGGCCAGGAACCTCTCACACAAGTGAGAACCAAGAAAACCGGCGCCGCCGGTGATGAGTACGCGTTTTTTATCTGCCATTTTATGGTTGTGGTTCGTTCAGAAAACCTGAGCATTGCCGAGGAGTAGGCTCTTTGCTGCTCAGAATGACAGGTTATTTGTTAGGCAGGTTCTTTGTGCATGGTCCGAATACCGATGCAGTGGTAAGCGAAGCCAGCCTCTTCCATTTCCTTGGCATCGTAGATGTTACGGCCGTCGAAGATGACTTTCTCTTTGAGCAGCTTGCCGACTACCTCGAAGCTAGGCGAGCGAAACTCCGGCCATTCCGTTACTACTAGCAAGGCATCCGCATCTACGAGAGCCGAAAACTGATCTTTGGCATACGTGATACTGTCGCCGAGTGAGTGGCGGGCTTCGGGCATGGCCACCGGGTCGTAGGCCGAGACGGCGCAGCCTTCGGCCAGCAATTTCTCGATGATGACCAACGAAGGAGCCTCGCGCATGTCGTCGGTTTTGGGTTTAAATGACAAGCCCCAGACAGCCATCTTCTTGCCTCGCAAGTCGCTACCGAAGTGTCGCTTCACCTTTGCGAACAACACTTCTTTTTGGGCTTCGTTTACGCTTTCCACGGCTTGCAGCACCTGCATCTGGTAGCCGTTTTCGGCGGCCGTTTTTATGAGAGCCTTGACATCCTTGGGAAAGCACGAGCCGCCATAGCCTATACCAGGATAAATGAACTTGGTCCCAATTCGGCCATCGGAGCCAATGCCTTTGCGCACCATGTTCACGTCGGCACCCATGATTTCGCACAGGTTGGCAATGTCGTTCATGAACGAAATCTTAGTGGCCAGCATAGAGTTAGCGGCGTACTTGGTCATCTCCGCCGACGGAATATCCATGAAGATGATGGGGTGACCATTGAGCAGGAAGGGCTTGTAGAGCTTACTCATCACTTCTTCGGCACGTTCCGAGGAGACCCCTACTACAATACGATCAGGTTTCAGGAAATCGTCAATAGCCGCGCCTTCTTTGAGGAACTCTGGGTTGGAAGCCACATCGAACTCAATATCAACGCCACGCTTGGCTAGGGCCTGTTCTAATTCCTGGCGCACTTTGGCGGCCGTACCCACCGGCACCGTGCTCTTGGTCACGATTACGCCGTAGTTATTCATGTGCTCACCGATGCCCCGCGCCACGGCTAGCACGTATTTTAGGTCGGCAGAACCATCTTCACCGGGCGGGGTACCTACGGCAATGAAGGCAACGTCAGCATCTTTGATACCTTCGGCAAGGCTGGTGGTAAAGTGCAGACGGCTCGCATTGACGTTGCGGTTCACCATTTCCTCCAGGCCCGGCTCGTAGATGGGCAGGATGCCTTGCTTGAGGTTATCAATCTTTTTTTGGTCGATGTCGATGCAGGTCACCTCAATGCCTACTTCGGCAAAGCAGGTACCTGTTACCAAGCCAACATAACCAGTGCCGACTACTGCTATTTTCATTGCAAAGAATTAAAGAGAAGATGTTGAAATGCGAGAAGTACTTTCAAAGCGAAACGACTCGACTGTACTTTTGACTCTTACTTGGTCAGGCCATCATGTAACGTTTCCACCAGTGCTGAAACACGATGAGTGCCCAAATGCGGGCATGCACATCGCCGGGGCTGCGGGAGAAAAGCTGAGTTTTTAGCGCACGAATGGCCGTCACATCGAATACGCCCTGCGCTTCAATGAAGGCATCCGAGAGCAAATCGTCTTCGATGAGAGGACGAAGCTCGCCGCGGAACCACTTGAGGAGCGGCACTTCGAAGCCGTGCTTAGGACGCTTGTAAAGTTCTTCGGGCAGCAGTGGCCGGAAAGCATCCTGCACGATTTTCTTTTTCATCTTCGCGTCGATTTTGCTTTCGACAGGTAGCGAAAACGCGAAACGCACCACGTTGGGGTCGAGGAAGGGAGGGCGCACCTCCAGCGAGTTAGCCATGCTCATCAGGTCCACCTTCGTGAGCATGTCGTAAGGTAGCACCAGCTTCATGTCGGTGAGCAGCACCTCATTCAGGTCCCCGTCAGCGTGTAGGTTTTCCAGGATGTCTTTGCGCCGTCTCTCGGCTAGCTTCCTGCCCACCTTGCGGCGTGAAGCGGGGCTAAGCAGGCTGTGAGCATTTTTATCGGTAGCAAACGAGGCCCAATCCCAATACCGGTCTTTGGGGCCGCTGAGCATACCGCGCGAAAAGCGCTGAAACTGCCGGACACGGTTGCCAAAAAACGTGTTGCGCGACTTGGGCAAAATGTCCCAGAGTAGATTGAGCCCGGTTACGGCTTCGGCTTTGAAACCGCCCTGCCGCACCTGAAACTCGCCCATATGCTTGTTATAGCCTGCAAACAGCTCATCAGCACCGTCGCCGGATAGGGCCACAGTGGCTTTCTCGCGGGTGCGCTTGCTAAGAATGTACACGGCCAGCGCCGAAGAATCGGCAAAGGGTTCGTCGATGTAGTTGAGGACATCGAAGATATGGTCGTAGAGGTCCTGATTGGTGAGCGAGAAAACCGTGTGATTGGTCTTGTACTTCTCAGCTACCAGCTTGGCGTACTTGGTTTCGTCGAAGAACGGCTCGTCGCGGTAGCCAATGCTAAACGTATTCAGATGTTGCGTGTGGCGCGTAGCCAGGGACACAACGACGCTAGAATCGATGCCGCCGCTTAGGAAGGCACCCACCGGGACGTCGGCCACGAGGCGGCGGGCGGTGGCATCGTCGAGCAAGCTCACCAGCTTTTTCTGCTGCTCCTCATACGTCAGCTTGTTCTTCTCGGCCTTCTTCGCGTCGTAGGGAATCTTGTACCAGCGCTTGCGCACCACTTTTTTTCCCTTGATGTAGAGGTAGTGACCGGGCAGCAGCTTGCGCACTCCTTTGAAAATAGTAGCGGGGCCGGGAATGTAGTTGAGTTGCAAGTAATGGCTCAGCGCCACGTAATCGAGCTTGCGCGGAATGCCCAGCGCCAGCAACGACTTCATCTCCGACGCGAAAAACAGCTTGTCTTCGTCGCGATAAATAAGCAGGGGCTTCTCCCCCATCCGGTCGCGGGCAATGAAAAGCGAATCCTCTTCCTTGTCGTAGATGGCTAGGCCAAAGAAACCGTTGAGCTTCTTCAGAAAACTGCGGCCCTCGATGATGTAAAGTCGTAGGATTACTTCCGTGTCGGTCTGGGAGTGAAACTGATACCCTTTTTTGAGGAGGCGCTGGCGCAGCTCGCGAAAGTTGAAAATCTCCCCATTGAAGACGATGGTGTACCGGCCCGACTCGTCGGTCATCGGCTGGTTACCGTCGGCGGAGAGATCCAGAATGGCTAGGCGTCGAAAGCCCAGGCCGCATCGGTCGTAAACGAAGTGGCCCTGCGAGTCGGGGCCGCGACTGATGATGGCATCGGTAGAGGCCGGCAGGGCGGCCAGCGCGCTGCGGCCCGTGTCGGTGAAGGCGAATAGTCCGGTAATTCCACACATAGGGCGGGCAAAAGTACGAAGTCTGTCGACTTGATGACCGAAAAAAGTAGCGGCGAGTCCCCGCAACCAAAGCCGTGCCGGCTTAGTACACAGGAGTAGTTTCCACCTCTCAGACCACCCGATCGTATGAATCTTCAAGAGAATATGGACTTGCAAAAGCAATTCGAAGCGGCCGTATCGCGCGTGGACAACCTTCCCGGCGACCAAGCGGCGGCGCACATGAACGAGCTATACGGCTTATATAAGCAAGCCACCGAAGGCGACCATGACACCGAAAAAGATGTGGTGGGCGACGATACGCCTTCCAATCCTAGCGGCCCGAAAGGAATGTCGCAGGCACAATGGGATTCTTGGAGCCAGTTCAAAGGCATGAGCGAAGACGAAGCTCGCCGACAGTACGTGGAAAAAGTGAACGAGTTGGCCGGGCCCATTGGAGAGAAACCTACCGTCATCACGGGCAACGGGCAGCCAGCCACCGCCTCGCAGGTGAACGGGCCAGACCAGCCCAACAGCACCATGGCCCAGCAGCCCAATACGGGTCCTGGCATATCGCAAGGTGGCCTGCGCGGCGACATCACGGCCGGCGCCCCGTACGGTGGCGAAGACCATTTGAAAGACGAGCAATAGATTTTCCAATTTGCTCTAGCTACTACAGCCTGCCCCGCTAAACGGGGTGGGCTGTAGTATTTTAATAGCCCGCCGTATTGACTGCACAACGGGGATTTTGGGTATTTTCGGCCAGCTATGACTCATTATGCCTTCCTGCGCGCTCTGTTGCACCTGTTTTGCGGAGCCAGCCTGCTCACGGCTTGTGCCCCGGCCAAGCAGCCTTCCACCGTCACTTCATCTGCGCCCAACAAATTCGCTGACCAGACGCTGCGCCAGATAGCCACGGCGCAAGATGAGCGTAATACAGCCGCCTTACTTCCTTATCTCGCTAGTGCGGAGGCTCGCTACCGGCGGGAAGCAACTTTAGCGCTGGCTTCGGTGCAGGATAAAGCCGCTTCCGCTCAGTTGCTACCGCTACTTCAGGATCCCGACCCAACCGTGAGCCGCGCGGCAGCTTATGCTTTGGGTCAAACCGGCGACAGTACGGCCGTAGATGCTCTAGCTGCTCAACTAACACAGCCAGTGTCGCCGGTGCAACGCCGGTATATATATGAGGCGCTTGGCCGTTGCGTCACGCAGAAGTCGCAAGGCAAGCTTCTACGCTCGACGCTGACATCCTCGCCAACCGATACGTCGCAATCGGCGGGGCAGGCTTGGGGACTGTTTCGAGCGGGCGCGCGGGGCGTGACGTCGGAAGCAGCAGTGGCCCGGGCAGTGGCGCTACTGGACGGCCGGCAGCCACTGGCCGCCCGCCAAGGCGCGGCGTTCATGCTGGCTCGGACCCCGCAGCTCGATCTGACTTCCTACCAAACCGCGCTGACCGCCGCCACTACCGATTCAAACCCCATCGTCAGGGCCGCCGCCGCCAGCGCGCTAAGCAAAGTGAAGAGCCCAAGTGTGGCCGCCACGCTTATTGCGTTGGTGCGGCGCGATCCTGACTACCGGGTGCGGGTAAGTGCGTTGCGAGCAATGAACGGCACCATCTACGCTCCCGCGAAAGAGGCCGCCTGGGATGCCCTTACTGACACCAATGGCCAAGTGGCGGTGACCGCCGCGGAATTCTTTCTGGCGCACGCCAACGAGGAGCCGGGCACGCAATTTCTAGAGAAGGCCAACAAGCTCGTCAACTGGCGAGTGCGAGCTACGCTGCTGGCTACGGCTTTAAAAATGGGGGGCTCAGAGCAGGGCGCTATCCGCACAGCGGTGCAACAACGCTATGCCAGCGCCACGGACCCGTATGAAAAAGGATATTTACTCAAGGCTTTAGGCGAAGATCCGGCCGCTTATGAGTTTGTGGAACAGGCTACTTTCGTAGCGGGCCAGTCGTTGGTGGTGAGATCCTACGGGTTGGAAGCTTTGGTAGCCATGCGCCGCAAGCCTAGTTTCCCGGAAGCGCAACAAGCGGCCTTTGCCCTTACCCTGCGCCGGGCGGTAGCCAGCGGCGACGTTACGATGATAGGCACAGCTGCCGAAGCTCTGCGCGACCCGCAGCTGGACCTGCGCCGTCTGTTGCCGGATGCATCCTTTCTACTGGAAGCCCGCAGCAAGCTCGTACTGCCCCGCGACCTGGAAGCTTGGCAGTCGTTGCAACAAACCATCGATTACCTGCAAAACCGTCCCGCAACGCCTGTGCCCGTCGCCAAAGCGGCCAGCCATCCTATTGAGTGGGCAGTGGTGCAAGACCTTCCAGCCCAACAGCGCGTGTTGGTGCGCACCACCCAGGGCGACATTACGCTGCAACTGCGGGTGGAAGATGCTCCTGGTTCGGTAGCTAGCTTCGTACAATTGGTGCGGCAGGGGTTTTATGACGGCAAAACCTTTCACCGGGTGGTACCTAATTTCGTGGCGCAGGGCGGCTGCCCGCGCGGCGACGGTTCTGGCAGCACCGACTACAACATCCGCTCAGAGTTTGCCGATTTGCGTTACGGCGAAGGCGCCGTGGGACTGGCATCGGCGGGCAAAGACACCGAAAGCTGCCAGTGGTTCATCACTCACGCTCCCACTCCGCACCTCGATGGCCGATACACCATTTTCGCCCAGGTAGTGCAAGGCATGGACGTAGTGCAGCGTCTAGCTATTGGGGATAAGATGACGAAAGTGGAATTAGTGCGTTGAGTATAAAAGCATGGTGTTGCTATCAGCGCCTCTCCCGTCTCAATAGTTTCTAGAGTATGAGAGCAAGCTGATTTGCAACAAGATTATAAACTCTAGACAGACAAAAACCGCACAGACGCCTGTACAGCAAACTGGTACTACAACAGAATGCCCCAGCACTCAACGATGCTGGGGCGTTTTGTTGTGGAATTGAGTAATGCTTACTCGTCGCGGCCGTGCACCTGAGCGGGTGGCGTAGTGGCTTCTACGGCCGAAAAATCTTCCAGAATCTTGTAGGTGTGGGCGGCGCCTTTGGGCACTACCCAGGAGTGGCCTGGCTCCAGCAACACCATCTGGCCTTCCAGATGCAGCTCGGCGCGGCCTTGTAATACGTAGCCTACCGTTTCGTAAGGGCGGCTGGTGGGTTCTTTTGCCTCGCTGGGTTGTTCGTTTTCCCAAAGACGCATGGAGACCTGCTTGCCGGAAGCCAGGTATTTTTCGCCATCCGCGCCTTTGGGCGAGTGGGCAGAGTCTACTTTGATGATGGTGGAATCAGCCATATGCGGGAGATTATAAGTGGTGAGCGGGAAACCGGCCGTACGGCTCGGTTTCCTTGCAAACGCAGGTTGCGGGTGGCTGGTTGCCGTACTGCGCTGGTCCAAAACTTTCCCTGGAATGTGTAGTTATGGCATATTAGGTACCAGCGCGCCGCTGCCGGCCACCGCTTCGTGGCTTTATCTACCTTCCCTTATGTCCTTCACCTCCGATTCTCCTTTCGTACGGGCCTTGGTGCGGGCGCATCAGCAAGTGGCCGCGCCGTTACCGGGAGCCGCGTTCTGCCAACTCACCGAGCAGTTGCTGCAACTGCTGTTCCCAGAGCGCGGCGGCCAGCCCCTCCTCCGCCTCGATGCCGTAGCGGCCACGCTCACCCAGCTGCAAACTGACCTCGCCGCACTGCTCACTCATGTGCAGCTGCCCGAGCCGCCAGCAGCCGTAGCGGCGGCACTTATGGCCCGTTTGCCCGCCCTACGTGACTCCCTTCTGCGCGATGCCGCGGCCATCGTGGCCGCCGACCCGGCCGCCGAAGGCATGGAGGAAGTTATCAGCACGTATCCGGGGTTTTACGCCATTGCACTGCACCGCATGGCGCACGCGCTGTACCAATTGCGCGTGCCACGTGTGCCACGGCTCATCAGCGAGTACGCACACCAACGTACTGGTATCGATATCCATCCAGGGGCGCGTATTGGCTCTTCATTCTGCATTGATCATGGCACGGGCCTCGTCATCGGCGAAACAGCTGTAATCGGAGCCTACGTCAAGATCTTTCAGGGTGTCACGCTAGGTGCATTGAGCGTAACTAAGGAGTTGCAAGGCATCAAACGCCACCCCACTATCGAAGATCATGTGGTTATTTACGCCGGCGCTACTATTTTGGGCGGCAATACGGTGGTCGGCAGCCACAGCATCATTGGCGGCAACGTCTGGCTCACCGACAGCGTCCCTTCGCACTCCCGCGTCTACCACCGGGCCCAACAGCACGTCACGCGCACCGAAGACCCCACTGCCGATCTTATGTTTTCCATCTGAATGGTTGCATGGCTTAATGGTTAAATGGTTGTTCAACGCGCCATCAGAACAATCAACCATTTAACCATTAAGCCATGCAACCATATAAACAATTAAACCCTTCCCCCTCATGAAAGCCAATTCCATTCTGGATACCATCGGCAACACGCCCTTGCTGCGCCTAAACAAACTGTTTGCCCACCGTCCCGACGTGGAAGTATGGGTGAAGCTGGAGCGGGCCAACCCCGGCGGCAGCATCAAAGACCGGATTGCGCTGAGCATGATAGAGCAGGCCGAGCAGGATGGCATTCTAACGCCCGACTCAGTAATCGTGGAACCTACTTCGGGCAACACGGGTGTAGGTTTAGCAATGGTGGCGGCGGTGAAAGGGTACAAGCTCACGCTGGTGATGCCCGAATCGATGTCCATCGAGCGGCGGCGCCTGATGGCTGCCTACGGTGCCAATCTAGAACTCACGCCCCGCGAAAAGGGCATGAAAGGCGCCATCGAAAAAGCCCACGAGCTAGTACGCGACACGCCCGGCGCCTGGATGCCCATGCAGTTCAGTAACCCCGCCAATATCAAAGTACACGCGGAAACTACGGCCCAAGAAATCCTGCGCGACGCCCCGGAAGGCTTCGACTTCCACATCACTGGCGTAGGCACAGGTGGCCACATCACGGCCGTGACGGAAGTGCTCAAGCCACATTTTCCCAACATGAAAACCTTCGCCGTGGAGCCGGAGCTGTCACCCGTCATCGGCGGCGGCGCGCCGGGGCCCCACCCCATTCAGGGCATCGGCGCCGGCTTCGTCCCCGACAACCTGCACCGCGAAATCCTCGATGGTGTTATTCAAGTCAGCCACCAAGAAGCCTTCGACATGGCCCGCCGCGCCGCCCGCGAAGAAGGCTTATTCATCGGCGTTTCATCGGGTGCGTCACTAGCCGCCGTAGCCCGCAAGCTGGACGAAGTACCAGAAGGCGGCCGCGTACTCACCTTCTGCTACGACACCGGCGAGCGGTATCTATCGGTGGAAGGCCTGTTCGTCTAGACCACGGATTGGCACGAATTGAAGCGGATTTCACGGATTTTGTGGACGATATTCGAGCTTACGGCTAAGACATAAAAAAAGAGCTTGCCTCATGGCAAGCTCTTTTTTTATGTCGGCTACAAAATCCGTGGAATCCGCTTCAATTCGTGCCAATCCGTGGTCTGTGGAGAATATCGGAGTCGAACCGATGACCTCTTGCATGCCATGCAAGCGCTCTAGCCAGCTGAGCTAATCCCCCATTTATGATACCTCAATGCCGGTTGCGTTTGAGTGGGACAAAAGTACGGCTGGTTTCGGAAACTGCAAGTATCAGATCAGAAAAAACGCAAAAAAAGAGGGCTAGCATATCGCCAGCCCTCTTTTATAGAGACTAAGTCGTTGGCTTAGTTGAAGATGTAACGCAATCCTACTTGAGCCTGCCAGCGCGAGCCAATACCACCAGTATCCTTACGGAACGTCTCGGTGAGCGGCACACCTGGCGTAATTACTGCCGGAGTAGTTGGCGTAGCAGGAGTTACAATGCTAGGGTTGGTCAGGTAGGGATACGTGAACACTGGTTGGTTCTGCTGATTGTAGCCAGCAAACGATAGCAAACCTGTGCGATTAGCAGTCTGGAATGTTCCCCAGTCCGAGTTAATCAGATTGCCAACATTAAAGATGTCAATGCTAAGTTGTAGGGTGTTTTTGCTTTCGCCAATGTTGGTGAATACATCTTGTAAAAGACGGAAGTCCAAACGGTTCTGCCAGGGGCGTACGGCTCCATTGCGTTCAGCATACTCACCACGCCGACTCTTCAGATAGTCATCCTGCTCGATGTAAGCGTTAAGGTCGTTCCACTGATCAGCAGCAGTATAAGTTACTCCTGTGGCGGAAAAGACAATATCCCGCAAATTGATTTCGCTTTGGTTGCGGGGAATGTAGATCAGGTCGTTGCTCTGGCTGTCACCATTCATGTCGCCACCATAGAGGTAGCTAAACCGACCGGCTGGAGAAGCTTCGTAAAAAAGCGAGATGGTTGTACCCAAATGATTCAAATATTCCCGGCTGTACGAAGCAGAAGCTACAACGCGATGCTGGATCAGGAATTGTGAATAGCTGAGGACATTAGCGTTAGGATCCTCAGATACGCTCCGGTCACGCCAGATGCTCTGTGCAATGGAACCGCCATCATTTACCGAGCGAGAATCAGAGTAGGTGTAGGCAGCACTTACGTAGAAGCCACTGCTGAAGGACTTCTGCAACTGGCCGGTAATGGAGTAAGAGTAGCCTTTGTTGGTATTCTTCATCAAGATTGCATCCGTAATATTCGGGTTTGCAACTGAAGTTCCTCCTTGGCCACCGTAGATACGGTTGTTACCGATTAGACTAGGTTGCGCACTTGATCCAGATCCTACAGGAGCTACGGTATACAAGCCAGCATTATTTCCCGTTGCGTTGATTGTTCCGAAAGTATAGAATATCGGGCGTTGATCTGCACCATTGGAGCGGCCCACTGCCTGCGGCAGGTTCACGTTCTGGTGGTACACAGCATTCACATCTTTTGTATAGAGCGCCTCAAGAGTCGCTACTATACCGCCTACTATTTCCTGATCAACAGCGAGGTTGGTACGCCACACCTGAGGAAATTTGAAGTCGCGGTCAGTTACCGCTAGGTTATACGACGTGTTCGCTAGCTGAGTAGGACCATTGGGGTCAGGACGGTAGGCATCCACATTGGGGCTAAATACATTGCCGGCGGTAGCCACCGCGGCGCCTGTGCGGCTGAAAGAACCAAACTGCACCCCGTTGTTACTAGCTTGGTTGGAGATCCAAACGTAAGGAACACGGCCTGTGAAGATACCCGTGCCGCCACGAACCTGCGTTTTGCGGTCGTCGTTTACATCCCAATTGAAACCTACACGAGGTGAGAGCAACACCTGCCTTTTAGGCAAGCGGTCCGTTTCAATTCGTACTCCATCACGGAAGGTCAAGCCTGGATACGACACATCCGTTGCAGGATTTGTACCGCCGCCCACAGCGTAGTTGCGCTCGATATCAGAGAAGATAATTGGCAAGTCGCCCCGCAGACCAACTGTTACCTTCAGATTGTTGAGTGGCGACCATTCATCCTGCGCATACAGACCAAGTTGAGCCGCTTTAGTTTCGCCGAAGGGGAAACCGCCGGGCAGAGCTGAATACTGTAATTGGTAACGCTGCGCATAACCTAGCGTAGCACCAGGAGCTGTGTTAGGCGTAGGCACGCCACCTACGCGAACATATCCATTGGGAGCCTCGTCAGTACGAGCAGCAGCATAAAAATCATCTAGGCTGTTGAATGCATACCCTCCGAAGTAATTCGGAGCAAAGCCATTTTTGAAGTAGTAGAGTTCGTTATAGGTACCAACTGTCACGTTGTGCTTTCCTAGGTAGGCCGTGAAGTTGTCGCCGAACTGGTACACATCCGAATCCAATACGTTGAAAGCAGAGAACGGCTCGTATCCAAAGGAAGTGAAGGTGTTCGTAACGTTGAGGCCACCACCGGGAGCTGTACGCGTAGTAGCATCGCCGATATCAACCAACGGGAAGGTACCCCCTGCTGGGCTCTCGCGGAAGTCGCGGAAAGCGGAGAATCCGGCCGTCAAGTTGTTGGAATAACGGCTACCAAACGTGCTGTTCAATTCGGCAATTACCGAATTCAGGTTGTTATTGATCGTGTAGTACGAAGAAAAGAAGGGTAGACCGAACTGAGTCTGAGCACGGGTAGCTGTATTAGCTACTGCACCCGAGTTAGAAGGTGGTACATCGCGATACGACTTGAGATAGTTATACTTAACGCTAAAACGGTGCTGGTCACTTATGTTCCAGTCAATTTTAGCAGTCGCTTTACGGCTGAAAGAGCGAAGGTCATAATTCTCGAACTCGCCAGCATTGTACCCATATTTCTCCCGCAGGAAGTTGCTCAGAGTATTTAGGTCATCATAAGAAGCTCTAGAAACGGTAGAGTTAGCGGCAGGGGCAGTCGTTTCGCGGTTGGCCGTGAAATTGCCTGTCGGAGGATCAATACGGTCTTCTTCCTCACCATTGATGAAAAAGAACAGTTTATCCTTGATGATAGGACCACCGAAACGGAAGCCGTAGTTCTTCAGGTTGAAGTTAGGATAGTCAGACTTGACATCGGCTACTTTATTACCCACGTAATCCTGGTTACGGTAGAACCCATACAATGAGCCAGAGAACTTGTTGGTACCGCTACGTGTCACGGCGTTAATACCAGCCCCAGTGAAAGAGCCTTGGCGTACGTCGTAGGGAGCAATGCTAACTTGAATCTGATCAATAGCATCCAACGAGATGGGCTGAGCATTAGCCTGTCCACCTACCGTCGAAGCAAGTCCGAACGAATTGTTGAATATGGCCCCGTCGATGGTGATATTGTTGTATCCACCGTTGCGACCAGCAAAGCCACCACCGCTACTAGCCTGAGGAGTCAGACGCGTGAAATCATCAAAGGAGCGGTTTAGAGTGGGCAAGCGTTGGATTTGCTCGCGTGTAACGGTGGTTGCGGCGCCCGTGCGGCCCGAGTTGATTACGGGATCTTGGCGCCCTGTTACCGTAACACCGCTCAATTCAGTAGTCGCCTCACTCAAATTGATGTCGAGGCGCAGGTTTTGGGCCAGCGTGAGGAAGATGCCTTCGCGGTTGGCATCCTTATAACCTACAAACGTAACTCGAACCGTGTAAGGGCCGCCTACGCGCATGTTTTGGATGTTGAAGCGGCCTTCTGAGTTAGTGGGCGCTACATACTGGGTATTGGTTGGAGTGTGCACGGCAATAACCGTGGCTCCCGGTAGGCCGCCGCCCGCCTGATCGGTGATAACACCGTTCATGGCTGAGGTGGTAGCACCCTGGGCCCAACTCAGCTGCTGGGCTGACAAAACAGCCACTAGCAAAAGCAGCAAGTGACGGTAGAAATGGTGTTTCATGTTGAGGGTTTAGTAAAAGCACCGCAAAAGTACTGCTACTAACGGGTTATTGTGTTACTAAAAGTTTATTTAAATCTGCAGGGAGCTCAACTGTTTTTGAGAAGCTGATGTCATTATTATTAGTAGAATTTCCGCTGAGTGTAAGCAAAAGAGCGGGCGAAGAAATTCTTCGTCCGCTCTAGCAAATCAACTGAAGTCCACAAACCCGTTATTCTATAGGATGGGCCGCACAGCTTTGATGAAGCGGCTCAGATAATAATCCGTTTCCAGACTATTTTCTACTACTCCTAATGAGCTGGAAGAGTGAATAAAATCCACCCCTTCCGGCGTGGCGGCCGTTACGAGTCCGACGTGGGTGATGGTGTTGCTGCCCGGCGAGGCGCCGAAAAACAATAAATCACCGGCCCGCAGATCCTGGGGCCTAATTGGCTCGCCCCACAATGCCTGCTCGTTGCTGGAACGCGGAATGGCTACTTCGATGGCGGCAAAGGACGCACACAGCAGGCCCGAGCAATCCATGCCGAGCCGGGTAGTGCCGCCATACTTATAAGGAGTGCCTTGGTAGGAGCGGGCCGTTTCGATAACGGTCTGGATGGCGCTGCTGGCGTTGGCGGGCGTGCTGCTCCGCTTGGTCACGATTTTGGCCTTGCCGCTAGCCGTGGTACTCTTGGCTTTGGACTTGGCTACCGGGGCACGGCCACCGCGGCGGCGCTCCTCGGCTTTGATGCGGGCCATGTCGCGGGCGGAATGGTAGCGCCCGTTTCGGTAGTTGACTTTCCTCGAGCCGCTGCAACTCGCCAGCCAACTCACCATGACCAGTAGCAGCACTGGCCACCAAAGACGCCTGTGCGTCGAATGATGTACCTTCGTCATGTGTTCCCGCATCGGGCCAAAGATACGCGAATCGGCCATAGTGGCTCCTCTGTTATGCATTTCAACTCCCTTACTCCTGAACTGGTTGTCGCCTTCGAAGCCATTGTAGGCCCGGCCCACGTGCTGACGGCGCAACGGGCCGAAGCCGCGGCCACCGCCGATGCGTACGCCGACTACGGCCGCGACCATACCGAAGACCTGCACTTCGCGCCCGACGTGGTGCTCCGCCCCGCTAACGCCGAAGAGATAAGCCAGATTGTACGGCTCTGCCACGAGCACCGCATTCCCGTGACGCCGCGCGGCGCCGGCACGGGCCTGAGCGGAGGCGCACTACCCATCCACCACGGCGTGGTGCTGAGCACCGAACGCCTCAACAAGATCATCGAGATTGACCAGCGCAACTTGCAGGCCACCGTGGAGCCGGGCGTAGTAACGGAGGCGTTCCAGAACGCGGTGAAGGAAGTGGGATTGTTTTACCCGCCCGACCCGGCCAGCAAAGGCTCCTGCTTCCTGGGCGGCAACCTGAGCCAAAGCAGCGGCGGCCCTAAAGCCGTGAAATACGGCGTCACGAAAGATTACGTGCTCAACATGCAGGTAGTGCTGCCCACCGGCGACATCATCTGGACCGGCGCCAACACGCTCAAAAACGCCACCGGCTACAACCTGACGCAGCTCATGGTGGGCTCGGAAGGTACGCTGGGCATCATCACGCGCATCGTGTTCAAGCTCCTGCCCTATCCCCAGCAGAACGTGCTGCTGCTGGCGCCCTTCCGCGATGAAACGCAGGCAGCGGCGGCCGTTTCGGCTATTTTCCGGGCGGGCATCGTGCCGTCGGGCATGGAGTTTATGGAGCGGGAGGCCATTGAATGGTCGTCGCGCTACCTTAATATCCCGCTCACGCTGCCCGAGGATATTCGGGCGCACTTGCTGATTGAGCTGGATGGGCAGGACCTCGACCAGCTTTATAAGGAAGCCGAAGCGGTGTACGGCGTGCTGGAAAACTACGACATCGACGAGATTCTATTGGCCGATACGGCGGCGCAGAAGGACGACCTGTGGAAGATCCGGCGCAACATCGGCAACGCGGTGCGCTACAACTCAGTGTATAAGGAAGAAGACACCGTAGTGCCCCGCGCCGAATTGGCCACGCTCTTGAAAGGCGTGAAGGAAATTGGGAGCCGCTACGGTTTCTCGTCCGTGTGCTACGGCCACGCTGGCGACGGTAACCTGCACGTCAACATTATTCGCGGCGACCTGGATGATGAAATGTGGCACCGCGGCTTGCAGGAGCCTATCAAGGAACTGTTCCGGCTGTGCGTGCAGCTTGGCGGCACCATTTCCGGCGAGCATGGCATCGGGCTGGTGCAGAAACCCTACATCGGCATCGCCCTGCCCGAAACCAATCTGAACCTAATGCGCGGCATCAAGCAGGTGTTCGACCCGCACGGCATCCTGAATCCGGGCAAGATCTTCTGATCACTGATTGGCACGGATTTAAGCGGATTACACGGATTTTGTGGACGGGCCGTAGCACGAAGCTCCGGCTTCGCGCATCGTTGCACGATGTCGTTGAACAGGGATTGTTCGGGCGGCGCGAATGACAGCTTGTAGCGCGAAGCTCCCGCTTCGCGTGTCGTTGAACGATGTCGTTGCTGAAGTCAGCAAGGGGCGCGGACGATGCGCGAAGCCGGAGCTTCGCGCTACAGTGCGGTTAGCGCCTTATCTAGTTCTTGGAATAGCTCCTGATTGCCATCTTGCTGGTAGGTGCTCAGGGCTTTTTCGTAGGCGCTCAGATCATAGAGAAAGGCTTTAATGTTGTCGGCGGTGAGGTTAGGGAAGTGGCGGCCGTAGCCTAGCTTTTCCACTTCGGCGGCGTTGAGGAACTGCTCGAACTGCGCGGGGATTGGGATGGCGCAGATGGGCTTATGCAGGTACACGGCTTCGCTGATGAGGGAGAAACCGCCGTTCGTGACGATGGCGCGGGCACTGGCCAGGTCCTCGATAAAGCCTTGCTCACTGAAAGCCTTGAGCTGCACGTTGCCGTGGCTTTCCTCTTTGTTGAAACCGTAGACGCGGAATTCCTGGCCGGGCAAGCTTTGCAGTAGCGGCACCAGGTCTTTCTGCGTAGTGGCCGACTGATATACCAGCACGTGCTGCCCGGCACTGGGCCGCGCCGCCAGAATTTCGGGGCGAATAATGGGCGGCACTAGCGTAGTATTTTCCTTGATGACGGGCAGCGGGAAAAACGTGGTGATGAAGTAGTGGCGGCTGCGCGGCAGCTTGGCCCGTACGATGCCGCGCGCCAGGTCCAGATTGCCCCGTTCAGCGGGCGGCACCGTTACATCCAGCTGCGCCCGGCTGATGATCTGCATGTTGTCGATGCTGATGACGGGCAGGCCCTTGGCTTTAGCAAAAAGGTAGCTGAACGACTCAAAATCGGAAAGCACGAGGTCGAAGTCCTGGCCGCGCAGCAGCTCGCCGTATTTGCGGAAGTTGATGAGCAGGTTCTCCGGGGCTGAGCGCAGCGTGAGGACTGCCGTGCGGGACTTCGATACGGTGAGGCTTTTGTAAGCTAGGTGGAAGCCCCGGATTTCGTGCACGCGGCCCGGAAACGTGCGCGCCAGCAGTTGAAAAGCCCGCGAGCTGCTCACCACACGCACGTCGTGGCCCTGCTCCAGGAGGTGTTGAATGACGACTTTGCTGCGGGTGGCGTGCCCCATGCCTTCGCCGGGTACTCCGTAGAGAATGTTCATAAGATGCGGGGCTGCGTGAAGCCTCATCCACGGTAAACTACCCTTGTATCTTTTCCTAAACATAGTAATGTCTGAGCCCAGACATTACTATGTCTGAGAGCGGACATCACGATGTCCGTCTTAACGGCGACGTAGCTCGGTTGGATGAGTGAGCAAAATAAGGGGTTTCCTACCGATACATTTCGGCCACGATAGATAGTAGCTGCACTGGCTAGGCTGGCTTCACATCATTCGAGAAGTGACGGTATGGCAAACGGCGTTTCACTACTTTCGGCCCGGTTTTGGCGAATGCGCCGCCGTTGTGCCTTTTTCTTCTCTCTGCTTCTGCTTGCCGCGTATGAAACGCTCTACTTTTTTCCGCCCCGCGTGGGGTGTTGCCGCTTCCGTTTTGCTGCTGGTTTCGGCCTGCACCGCCCCGCGCACTATCGTCAGCACGGGCAAAGTAACGCCGCGCGGTGAGTTCCGGGGCGGCGGCAACCTGTCGTTCAACGTTGCCACTGAAACGATCAGTAAAACCGGCTCGGCCCTGAAATCGGCAGCCGAAGCGGCGGCTTCCAAAGACACTATTGGTTATTCGGGCAGCATCACCAACCTGCAACTGGCCGCACTGGCCTACATCCTGGACCCCGTGCGCCCGGCCTCCGACCTGTACCTGCGCTACGGCGTCGTGGACCGGCTCGATGTGGGCTACAAGTATGCTTTCGGCTCGCATGTGTTCGATGCCATGTACCAGTTTATGGGTCCCGTTGGCACGCCCGAGCGGCCCGGTGGCCCAGCCGGCGCCATGTACGGCAGCATTGGCCTGCAATTCGCGACGCAGCGGGCCAAGCTGCCTGACCTTCCTTTCCTGGACAATATCAACAACGTACTTGGCTTCCGGGCCACCCGTAACGACCTTATTATTCCGCTGGTTTTCAGCCACTCTTTCGGGCCGGAAGAGGAAATTGGCGCTTTCTCGTACGGCGTGGTGTATTCGCGCTCCTTCATGCGCTATGGCTTCGAGCCGGGCAAGGTGTTCAACGGCAATGTGAAAGTTCCGGCCCTGCTAGACCAGCGCGTGAACTACGGCTCGTTCGGCGCCTTTGCCAGCGCCAAGGTGGGTTACCGCTACGTGTACTTCCTGCCCGCGCTCGGCATCTACTACCAGAATTACGGCACCTACGCGCTGCTCAACAACACGTCCGGCAAGCTCAGCGGCCTCACCATCGTGCCCAGCATCGGCTTGCAGTTCCGCGTTCCAAGCAGCCGGTAATGTAACGGAGAGTGTCCTTGCGAAGCCTCCTCTGTCATTGCGAGCGGAGCAATCCTTCCTCTCCCAGCGCCAAGCCTACTGAAGCAACAAGCCCTTGACGTCCGCGCTGGCGTCAAGGGCTTGTCTGTTTAAGGAAGTTACCTCACAGAGAGGAAGGATTGCTTCGTCGTGCCTCCTCGCAAGGACACTTGGTGGTGCTAGTAAGTACAGAGCCTACTTCTCTACCTGCCGGGCGCGGCCAGTAAGCCAGGAAAAAAGTATCGGGAGGCCGAAGATAGCTACGGTCAGCACCGTTAGACCTGCGTCGGCGGTTTCGCTGCTGAGGAAGCGGCTGAAAGGGTGCGTGGGCATGTAATGCTCTACCAGGGAGAGCATCAGCTTCAGACCGAGCAGGGCAATGACGAGAAAGGCGGCGGTTTCCAGGAACGGGTACTTGGCCATTAGCAGCACGAAACCCTGGGCCACGAGCCGCATGGCGAGGATGCCGATGAACACACCGGCACAAATCAGAATCAGATTGTCGGTAAAGGCGACGACGGCGAATACGTTGTCGATGGAAAAGGCCAAGTCCATCAACTCAATTAGTGCCACGGTGGCCCAGAACGGTCCGAGCAGCCCCAAGGTGCGGCGGTAGAGCCAGCTTTTCTGTTTGTCTACTTGTTCCTCGTCGTGGGCGTAACGCTCGGTTTTGAAATGGTTGTAGGCCAGATAGAGCAGGTAAAGGCCACCCAAGGGCTTCAAAAACCAGAACTCGATCAGGAAGGATGCAAACAGAATACAGAGCCCCCGAAACACATAGGCCCCGATGATGCCGTAGCGTAACGCTTTCTGGCGCTGCTCCTTAGGCAAGTCGTTGACCATAGTAGCCAGCACCGCCGCATTATCGACGGAAAGCAGGCTCTCAATGATGACCAAATTGCCCACAATGGCCAAGGCCGCCAGAGGATTATCGAGGATTTGCTGGAGATGACTATTCATACCGGGTTGCCAAGATAACGGCTCCGGTACAACGGATGTTCCACCCGGCATCCTTTAGGCTATGGGAAGTTGGGGGTGAGTGAAGCAGATTTTCACGGCAAAACGCCTTAGCAGACTGTCAAATTAACTCGGCACCACTCCTGAGTTTGCCTAGTTTTCGCTTGCGCGGTTGTTACCTTCGAGGTAGCCTTCGGTGAAGACGCGGTATTGGTCGAAGATGGAGCGCACGGAGCGCCGCAACACGATTTCGCCCTGAGCGCCACCGGGCACCGTTACGCCGGAAGCGTAGCCGTTCCAAACGGCGCGGTTGGTGCGGTTGTCGATGAGGGTGATGAGCAGGGTGCCTTCGGCGAGCAGCATTTTTTGGGCCTGATAGCCCTGGCGGTAGTCTTCGGGCGTGTCTTCGTCTTCTACTTTCTCTTCTTGCACCCAGCGGCTAATGTCTTCCTGCACGTAGCCCCGGAAGCGCATGTCGCCTTCAAACACGCGGAAGTTGACGAGCAGATCGGGGCGGCGCTTGCTGGCCTTATAACCCTGCACTTTCATGCGCGTCCGGATGGCGTCGCGCACGGCCTCGCCTAGTTTGCTGGTGTCGGAGGCCAGCCCGCTGCCGGTCACGAATTCATAGGTGCGGTAGCGGCGGAAATTACCGGAGTAGCTGTAGTCGGATTCGATGCGGGCCTCACGGGCCGCAAAACAACCGGACAACGCCAAGGCCAGCCCGATAAAGAGAGTAAACTTAAGTCTCATGAGCAACAGTAAAGGATGGTGACACCTGATCCAAGGTACGAAAATCTGGGGTTCTTAAGACTTGATAGTCAACCGGTAGAAGCATTATAAAATTTTGGCTTGAGCCTAGGCCAGCGTGTGGCGCAAACCCTGTTAGCTTAGGCGGCCAGATCCTTTTCCAGCACAATGGTGAGGCCGCGGGCGCCCTGCACCGTGCCGATGATGTCGAAGCCATGGCGTAGGTTAAGTTGCAGCATGGCGCGCCAGCGGTTGTAGGTCTGGGTGCGGATGCGGCGGTAGCCTTGCTCCTGGCACCACGCGTGCTGGCGTCGCATCAGCTCCGCCGCAATGCCCTGGCCCCTAAAACCCGAATGGACGCCGCCGAGCCAGCTGTAATAATGGCCCGGCTTCCGCTCGTAGCCTAGCTTGCAGCCCACCAACTGCCCATCCACCGAAGCCAGCCATACGTGCAGCGGGCAGCGGGTTTGCTGGTAGAGCAGATCGGCTTCGGTTTCGGCAGGCGGCGTATCGCTGAAGATGGTGTTCAGTAGCTCTAACAGCGGGCTGCGTTGCGGGCCGGCGGGCAGGTTGGGCAGGAAGTGGTAGTCGGGCATGGGGCTAAGATAAAGCCGCGCCTCCCTCCTACCGATACCCAGCGGCTTGCAATTGGAACAGCTCAGCGTAGCGGCCGCCGCGGGCCAGCAACTCCTCGTGGCTCCCGATTTCCACGAACTGCCCGTGCTCGATGACCAAGATTCGGTCGGCCATGCGGACGGTGCTGAAGCGGTGGCTGATGAGGACAGCGGTTTTGCCCTGAGTCAGGTCCTTGAACCGCTGGAACACCTCGTACTCGGCGCGGGCGTCGAGGGCGGCGGTTGGCTCGTCGAGGATGAGCAGTTGGGCGTCGCGCATGTAAGCCCGGCCTAGCGCAATCTTCTGCCACTCGCCGCCGCTCAAATCGACGCCGCCGTTGAAGCGGCGGCCTATCATTTGGTCGTAGCCGCCGGGCAGCTTGGCAATTACCGAATCGGCGAGGCTTAGGGTAGCGGCTTGCTCGATTCGGGGGCGGTTTTCCTTTTCCTCGATGCGGCCCACGGCCAGGTTCTGACCAGCCGGCAGCTGGAAGCGCACGAAATCCTGGAAGATGACCCCGATTTCCTGGCGTAGCTCGGCCGGGTCGTACTCGCGCAGGTCGTGGCCATCGAGCAGGATGCGGCCTTCGGTGGGGTCGTAGAGGCGGGCCAGCAGCTTGACGAGCGTGGTTTTGCCGGCGCCGTTTTCGCCCACTAGCGCCAGCTTCTCGCCGGCTTGCAGCTGAAAGTTGAGGTTGCGCAGGGCCCACTTTTCGGCGTTGCGGTACCTGAAGCCCACGTTTTCAAACGTGAAGCCCTCCAGAATAGGGCGCGGGAAGGGCCGCACCGTGCGCGCGTCTTCGGCCCGAATGATGCGCGGCTGCAAGTGGAAGAAGTCGAAGAAGTCCTGCAAGTAGAGCGCGCCTTCCGCCACGGTGCTGAAGCGGCTCAAAATGCCTTCGAGCAAGCCCCGCATCCGGGCGAAGGAGCCGGCCAGAAACGTGAGCTGCCCGATGCTGACGCGCCCGTACACGGCCTGGCTGATGATGTAGACGTAGGCCGCGTAGTAGCCGGCCGCGCCCACCGCCGCGAAGAACGTGCCCCAACCCGCCCGCCGAATCACGAGGTCTTTGTTTTTGCGGTAGAACTCGTCGGAGAGCGTACGAAACCGCTCAATAAGAAAGCCCGACAACCCGAAGATCTTCACCTCTTTGGCCGTTTCGTCGGAAGCGCCAGTCTGGCGCAGGTAGTCCAGCTCGCGCCGCTCGGGCGTCCAGCCGTGCACCAGCGAGTAGCTGCGCTCATTGAAGTGCGACTCGCCCAGGAAGGCCGGCACCACGGCCAGCAGCAACAGCCCTAGCAGCCACGGATTGAATGCCACCAGCCCCACCGCCAGAAAGCTCATCGTGATGGTGTCCTGGGCCTGGCTCAGTACTTGGGCCATGAGCACCGTGCGCGACAGGGTTTGGCGGCGGGCCCGTTCGAGCTTGTCGTAGAAAGTGCTGTCCTCGAACTGGTCGAGGTCCAGCTCGGCGGCGTGCTCCATGAGGCGCACGGAAGTACGGTTGGCGAATAAGTCGCCGAGCAGCGAATCGAGCAGGGCCACGCCGCGCCCCAGGGCATCGGACAGAATAGCGAGGCCGAATTCCAGGGCTACTAAGCTGAGTACTGGCGTCAGCACCCGCTCCGGGGCAGGCTGGCGGCTGAGCTGCACTACGGCATCGAGGATGAGCTGGCCCACGTAGAGCATGGCTACCGGCAGGGCTGCCCGCAACAGGCGTAATGCCACGTTACCGAGCGTGAGGGCCGGGCTGGTCTGCCAAATCAGGCGCAGAAACTCCGGTAGATTCTTGAGGGCCGAAAACCGCTCCCGCACCGTGAGAGCAGGCTTGCCTTCCGGCTGGGGCCGTTTGGCCGATATGGTAGTGAAAAGCGAAGAAAACCAAGACATAAGCCAGCTATACGGCACACTTCGGGCCGGAGTGCAGGAGCCGCCGTTTTGGCAGGTAAGGAGTGAGATATGAGACTATGGGATATGAGAAGTGAGACATTATTTTAGTGCTAGTTCCCCTCTTTTTTTAAGGAGGGGCTAGGGGTGGTTGACCGTCGTTGGACAGTATTAGAACTAACTCTAAAAATCGTTCTGGTGGCATCGACTACCCCTAGCCCCTCCTCATCCGAGGAGGGAACTAGCTTGTAGTCCTAGTCCGCGACATATGACTTAGCTCCTTCGGGACTACTGAGCGATGTTCCGCAACACATAAAGGGTGGAACAGTTAATTCCCACGGTTAAACCCTGCTACTATCAAAAGGCTGCTAGCACATGCAACTATTACCATGTTCCTGGTATCCCACCTATAAAATCTTCCTCTTATCTGCTTTCCGAAACCTAACTCTACTTATACGGCACTTTCTTCACACCAAAGCCACCCTATTTCGCCTGGCCAGCGCCGTGCTTTTGCTTTCGGGCTGTCAGAAAGAAGCGTCTGATCCGACAGGTAATAACAGGCCCAACACGCGGCCTTTATCGCAGCAGGAAACCCGGACGATAAGCAGCGCCAACGACTTCGGCTTCCGCGCGTTTTCTATGCTTCGCTCCGAGGAAGCCACGCAGAATCTGTTCATCTCGCCGCTGAGCATCTCGGCGGCGCTAGCCATGACCTTCAACGGCGCTGACGGCACCACTAAAGAGGCAATGCGCCAGACGCTGGGCTACACGGGCCAGACCGACGAAGCCCTCAACCAGTCGTTCAAGACCCTGTTTGAACTGCTGACCAATATGGACCGGACCGTGGAGTTTGCCGCCGCTAACTCTATCTGGCACGCGCAGCAGTTCCAATTGCAAGTCCCGTTCGTGCAGAAAAACCAATCCTACTTCGATGCCACACTGCGCCCCGTGGACTTTGGCGCCTCCGGTACCAAGGACGTCATCAACGGCTGGGTGAGCGACAAAACCAAGGGTCGAATTACGAGCATTGTAGATGAGACCAACGGAAACGATATCATGTTGCTCATCAACGCCATCTATTTCAAAGGTACCTGGACCTACCAGTTCGATAGGACACTTACTCGGCCGGCACCGTTTGAAAAAGAAGATGGCAGCACGATTTGGATTGATTTCATGAACCTGAAAAACGGTAAGTACCGCTACTACACCGACGCCACCAAACAGGTGATAGACCTGCCCTACGGCAACCAGCAGTTCAGTATGACCCTCGTAGTGCCCACCGACAACCACACCGTCGCCGATGTGGCCCGCGAATTGAGCAGCGCCAACCTGACCAGCTGGCTAGCCAGAGCCACTCCCAGCAGCTTGGGCCTGCACATGCCCAAATTTCAGCTGGAGTACAAGAAAGAGCTAAGCCAGACGCTTACCCAACTGGGCATGGGCGAGGCTTTCTCCAACCAAGCCAATTTCAGCCAGATGCTACAGGGCGTTTCCGCTGGCCTCAGCATCAGTGAAGTGATGCACAAAACCTTTCTGCAAGTAGACGAAGCCGGTACTGTAGCTGCCGCCGTAACCTCCGTAAGCATCGATCGGACGGCCGGACCACCGTCAATTGCGGTGGACCGGCCTTTCGTGTTTCTCATTCGGGAGAAGTCTTCGAATGCCGTCTTATTCGTCGGGCAGTTGATGCAGCCCTGATGATGCGGTTGCTGCTATAGCCTTCCCTCTACCAAATACCGGCTACCTCGCCTGTTACCCACTTCGTGGGGCACAGCAGGTAGCCGGGTATTTTTTCTTGGAGGCAGCGCGTGTGACATCTTTCCGTGTGACAAAAAATTTTGTCACACGGAAAGATGTCACAC
>NZ_JBTYZO010000010.1:129372-138181 GCF_057808495.1 Hymenobacter sp. M1-2 | reverse complement strand
TCTTTTTTTGGTGGGCTATGCTGTGTCCCCCCTTTTCTGTGAAAAAAAAATTCTTCCCAAAAAAAACCGTCCCCCCCCCGCTGCCTCCCCTTTTCATTGATGGCTGCGTGTAGTAGGAAGGCTTACGTGCGTTGAAGGCTTGTAGCAGGTTGGCTCGTACTTTTGGTTGAACCAGGGCGTTAGATTTCCCGCTCGCTCAAACTCGCTTTTCCCGCGCTATGCTGCACAGCTTTCTAGTTGCTCCTTTTCCTGAACCCGCCCAGCAGGCGCAGTACGAGGCCGTGCGCGCCGTGCTGCAAGCCGAAGCTGGCGACTTGCCGGTGGTGCTGCTAGGGAATTTTGAAGTAGCAGGCGAAGTGCTAGATGCGGTAGTAGTACGGCCCCGCAGCATCACAGTGCTGCGGCTGGTGCCCCAAGGCGGACTCTTGGACGTGTCCTCAGACAGCACTTGGCAGCTGGACAACTTTGCGCTGCAAGACGGCCCGCACGCCGCCGCCAACCCGTTCGAGCAGTTTCTGCGCCAGCAGGAAGCCTTGGCTCAGTGGCTCGGCCTGGGCGAGCCGCTGCAAGCCGTTGTCATTCAACCGGAGTTTATAACCGGACTGGTAGTGTTTGGCGAGCCTGTACGGTTTGGGGCGGGCGTGGAAAACTACCTGCGCCGTCAGCCCGGCGCCGAAAACTTTCAGCTGCTGAGCGGCGACCTAGCCCAGCTGCCGCGCCGGCTCCGGCAGCTTGCTCACCCCGACATTAACATTCAACCCGAGGCGCTGCTTGCCTGGGCCGATGAGCTAGCCGAGCAGCTTTCCGAAGCCGCTGTAGAACCAGCACCGGAACCCGCCGAGCAGCCCACTCCTGCTAACCCTTGGGAGCAGAAAGCCCGGCAGCTCTGGCGCTGGCTGGGGGCCGAAGACTTACTCCCGGATGCACCCTACGGCGAGGCGCCAATTGACCCGGCAGCGGCCAGTCGGGAGGAAAAGCTGCGGCTGGAGCACATTCGGCAGCAGGTGCGCGAGGAACTGAGCCAGCAGCGGCAGGCAATGGAAGCCCGCGAGGCGGAGCGGGAACGGACCATTACCCAGCTCCAGGCCCAGCTCACGGAGGCGCCATCGGCCGCCGCCGAAGCAGCCGCCCTGCGCGCCCGTCTGGACGTGGAAACTCGGGAAAAAGCGGTACTAGAAGCGGCCATTGAAGCTTCCCGCGCTGAAGCCGCGGCCCGCAACCAGGAGCTAGACACCCGGATTCAGCAGTTGGGCCGGCTGGTAGAGCAGCTTCAAAGCCAACCCACGGCGCCGCCACAACCAGCCGCAGCAGCGCGCGTGCCCGCGGCGACACCCCGCCCGGTGACCAGCAACCCGGCGGCTAGTAAACCGGCGAAACCGGTGGTTACCAAGCCCGCAGCCGCCAAACCCACGGCTCCTAAACCGATGGCCGGCCACGCGGGGCAGCCCAGTTCCAGCTGGCAATTACAGTGGCCGCGCGTGGCTCTAGTAGCGGCGGCCGTGGGCGGTCTGGGCTTGGGCGTGTGGGGCCTCGCGCAAGTATCGGGCAAGCTGTGGCGCGGTTCGGATGCCGAGCAGTCGGCGGCCGCGTCTCGCTCTGCTGCTACGGAGGAAGAAACCGCGGCGCAAGCCCCTTCTCTCACCGATATTCAGCCCGACACCATCGTGGTGGAAGACGAAGCCAACCGGGAAGAGTCCGGCGAGGAATCGGGCTCCGAAGAAGCTTCAACGCCCCAGCCCGCCGCCGACTCAGCCCAGCGCTCCAATCCAGAGAGCACACCGACTGACTCCGTGATGCAGGAAACGCAAGGCCCTACGGAAGAGTAGTACGTACAGCACCTAGGCGGCACTCGATTATGGTCATTGTCGCCCGTGTTGAGTGGAAGTGAAGACGATAGAGTAGAAACCAGCTGTAGTACTCACTCGTAAGCTTGTTACTCCTCGCTGTGGGTTGTTCCTTTGTGCGCGGCCATTTGCCGTGCCACCCGGCTAGCTGCTTCTGAAGTCTATGCGCCAGGCTGTTGCCATTCTGCTTCTCTGCTCGCTCTCGATGCACTGCGCCGGGCGCCTGGGCATTGTGGCTAGCTGGTGGCTGAACCGCGACTATGTGGCGCGGGTGCTCTGCATCAACCGCGACAAGCCGAAGCTACAGTGCAACGGCAAATGTCACCTGCGCAAACAGCTCAAAGCTGCCGAAGACCGGGAGCAAAAGCAGCCGTTGGGCAGCAAGCAGGCCTTCGCCGAAATCATTCTCTACTGTGCCAGCCCCGAAACCCCACGTTTCGCGGCACCCGCCACCTACGGCACCACCACCCGCTATAGCACGTTTCGGGTCGGCACCTACGTCTGGGACCAGCCCGGCCCCGACCACCCGCCCACGCAGGGCTGATTGACCCCGTTTTTCTCGGAATCTGGCAGGCCCGCGCGGTCTGGCTCCGGCACTGCGTGCTGCGGGGCTTGGCGCGGCTTGCTATCAATCAGCCTTTTGCGCTAGTGAAAAAAACTTTATTGCTTCCCCTGGCTCTGTGCATGAGTCAGGCAGCCAGTGCCCAGCAGGTGCTGAGTGGCCGCGTGTTCGATGCGGCCACGAAAGAACCGCTTACGGGCGCCACTGTCCGCACACCCGACGGCCAAACGGGCACCGCGACCAATGCCAACGGCCATTTTTCGCTCAGTACTGCCGCCCAACAGCTGGTGGTGTCGGCGGTGGGCTACGAGCCATTTACGGTGCGCGTGCCCGTCGATAATACCGCGCTGCGCGTGGCACTGAGCCCGGCGGTGCAGAGCTTGCAAACCGTGGTGGTGACAGCCAGCCGCGAAGCCCAGCTCCGCACCGATGCGCCGGTGGCCATTTCCAAACTTTCGCCCACCGTCATCCAAGACACCAAACCCACGCTGCTGGCCGAATTAATCAACAAAGTGCCGGGCGTGGTGATGCTCAATTATGGCAACGAGCAGCACGCCATGGGCATTCGGCAGCCTCTTGGGACCAATGCCTATTTTCTGTATTTGGAAGATGGGATTCCGCTGCGGCCCATGGGCGTGTTCAACCATAATGCCCTGCTGGAATCGAACCCGCTCGCCATCAACTCCATTGAAGTGGTGAAGGGTCCGGCTTCCTCGCTCTACGGCCCGGAGGCAGTGGGCGGGGCCATCAACCTGCTTACCAAGCGCCCTACCAGCGTGCCCACGGCCAGCATCGGCCTGCAAGCCGACCAATATGGTTACCGGCGGGTGCAGTTTGGCGGTGGCGGCATGCTGACGAGCAAGCTGGGCGGGTTCGTGAGCGGCTACGTGGCCCGGCAGCGCCACAGTTGGCTGGCCAGCTCCGACTACGACAAGGTTTCGCTCAACGGCCGCCTGGAATACGCACTGACCGAAGACACCCGGCTAACGGCCGCCGCTTCCTACAACGACTACGACTCGCAGACTAGCAGCAGCGTGGACAGCGTGGCCTACTACCGCCGGGAGTATTCTTCCACCACCGACTTCACCTACCGCAAAACCTACGCTCTGCGGGCCCGCCTCAGCGCCGAACACCAGTGGAGCGAGCGGACGACCAGCACGCTGACAGCCTATTTCCGCGACAACAGCATAGGCCAAAACCCGAGCTACGGTATCCGCTGGAACCCCACGCCCAGCCCCACCAACGACCCCACCAAAGCTCGTGGCGAAGTCAACGTCAATTCGTTTCGTAGCTACGGGCTGCTGGCCCAGCACAGCGTGCGGTTTGCCTGGCTCAATGCCCATTTGATTGGCGGGGCCAGCTTCGACTACTCGCCCACGCGCTACGACGCGCACCAGCTGGACCTCGAAGCCCAGCTGCGGCCGGATGGGAAGTCGGTGGAGCGGTACAGCATCCTGGCCAACCGCGCGGACCTGCCCATCGCCGACTACGACACCGACCTGCGCAACTCCGCCGTGTATGCCCAGCTCGATGTGCACCCGCTGGCCCAGCTACCCAATTTGCAGCTCACGCTCGGGGGCCGGTTCGATCGGCTAACCTTCGACTACAACAACTACCTGGACCAGAGCAGCGGCTCGAAAACCTACCAGCAGGCCACGCCTAAAGTCGGGCTGACGTACAATCTGGGGCGGGGGCGCGGATTGTACGCCAACTATTCACAGGGCTTTTCGCCGCCCGGCCTCACGGCTATTTTCCGCAAGCGGCCCACCCCGGCGGGCGCCCCGGCCGAGTTCTACTACAACCTCAAGCCGGCCCGCTTCTACAACCGCGAAATCGGGGGCTGGGCTTCGCTGCTCGCCGATAAGGTATACCTAGACGTGGCCCTTTACCAACTCGACGGCCGCGACGAACTGCTCAACATTCGCCAGCCCGACAACTCCACCGACTACCAAAGCGCCGGCAAAACCCTGCACCGCGGCATCGAGTACGGCCTGACGTACAAGCCAACCAAGGAACTGTTTTTCCGCTTTGGCGGCACCAATGCCCTGCATCGGTTCGAGGAGTTCGTGCTCAGCACCAAGGCTTCGGATGCCGTGCAAAACGTGAATGGTAAGCAAATGCCCCAGGCCCCGCGCTGGATAGCCAACACCGAGCTCACCTACAAGCCGCAGTGGCTACCCGGCCTGCGTTTGGCGGCCGAGTACCAGCGCATCAGCAGCTGGTACCAGGACCAAGTAAACCGCGTGCAATACGCCGACAAGGGCCTTTTCGGGGCGCGTGGGGTGAGCGTGCTTAACCTGCGCACCGGCTACGCCTGGCGCGAAACCGTGGAGGTATTCGTGAACGTGCTCAATCTGAGCAACGAGCTGTACGCCAACTCCGCCACGCGCGGCAACTCGGCCACGGACCGTACCACCTTCACGCCCGGCGCGCCCCGCACGGTGGCGGTTGGGGTGCAATACAATTTCATCGGCAAAAAATAGCCAAAACGGCCCCGCGCCACGCCTGCATGTGGTGCGGCGCGGGGCTTTTTGTTTGCGACATGGAAACCATTCCTCAACCGGCAGCGGCCCCTACGGCCGCGCGCCCAACCAGTTCGTTCCGCCGCTTCGTGCAACGGAATATGTACCGCTGGCACCGGCTCATCGGCATCGTCACGGTAGTACCGGTCATTTTCTGGACCCTCAGTGGCCTTTCGCACCCGTTGATGAGCAACTGGCTGCGGCCCAAGATTGCCAAAGAAACCCTACCGCCCACGCCCGCCCCGCGCCCGACTGTGCCTCTCGCGCAGGTGCTGGCGCGGTATCAGCTGGCTATCCTGCACAATCTGCGCCTCGTGCAGTGGCGCGGCCAGCCCGCGTATCAAGTGCTAACCGATGGCCCCATGGCGGAACCGCGTTACTTCAGCGCTACCACCGGCGCGGCCCTGGCCCCGGACGCCGACCGGCAGTACGCCGAGCAGTTGGCCCGCTACTTCACCCAGGATTCCGTGGCCGAAGTGGTTGCCGCCGAGCGGCTGACGTCTTTCACGCAGGACTACCCGTTCGTGAATCGGCTGCTGCCGGTGTGGAAGATTACGCTGGGCCAGCCTAGCGGCCTGACTGTGTACGTGGAAACCATGCCCGCGCGGCTGGCCACGTTCAATAACCCCACCCGGCAGGCGTTTTTGCGGGTGTTTAGCTGGCTGCACAGTTGGTCGTGGCTGGATTTGCTGGCCGGCAACACGCTACGCGTAGTGGTAATGCTCGTACTGCTGACTATCATCATCGCCTCGGCTTTGAGTGGGCTGGTGATTTACGGCCTGATGTGGGGCCGATTCCGCCGGCCGCGCCGCGCCGCCGATTCCGTGGGCTGGCTGCGCAAATACCACCGGACGGTGGGCTTAGCGGTGGCGCTGGTCACGCTTACTTTCGCGTTCAGCGGCGCCTGGCACGTGTTTATGAAGCTTGCTCCCGATGAGCGGCTGCGCTATCAGCACGCCCCGCGTATTGCCAGCACGCAGCTCCCCACCGACCTCACCCAGCTCCCCCTCGACTGGAGCTGGGTGCAGAATGTGGGGCTAGCTGAGTTGAATGGGCAAATTTATTACCAAGTACAGGCTCTACCAGCCAAAAGCCCCGACAAGCCAGCTACTGGAGCCAGTACCGGCCAACCCATCGAAGCCGTGCAGACGCCCGCCGTGGCCTACTACAGCGCCGCTACCGGGCAGCTGCTCGCGGATGGTACCACGCAATACGCCCAGATGCTAGCCGCCACTTTCCTGCGCGAAGCCGATGGTCAGCCCCTGCCCGCCATCCAAGAAACCAAGCTCATAACCCATTTTGAGGGCGAGTATGGCTTCATCAATAAGCGCCTGCCGGTAATGAAAGTGGCATTTGCCACGCCTAGCCGCACCACGCTCTACGTGGAGCCCGCCACCGGACGCCTAGCCGCCCGCGTCGAAAACGCTGACCGATACGAGGGGCTATCTTTTGCCTTTCTGCACAAGTACCACGGCGTGGGCAGCCTGGGCAAGAACATCCGCGACGCTCTCACCATGCTCTCGGCGGCGGGCGTGCTAGCCGTGTCGCTGCTGGGCTTGTGGTTGTTTGTGAAAGTGAAGTAAGACGCGAAAATGCCCGGCTCCCCTTGCCGTGACAGGCACAGTGGAGCCGGGCATTTCGTATTTATTCCATTCTCTCCATTTCCAGAGCCGGTCCGGTTAAGCAATTCGCTTAACCAAACAAGCCAACTCCTACAACGAGGTACGCTGCATTGTCTCACTACTCAGTACTAACGTCTCACTGCTGATAACATCAGCTGCCTACCAAGTCGAGGGCTAGCGACTGGTGCAGCTGGCTCACTACCATGGCTCCCTCTCCCACTGCCGAGGCTACTCGTTTGGTGGAGCCGGACCGGACATCTCCCGCCGCGAAAACGCCGGGCATGCTCGTTTCCAGCAGTTGCGGAGGGCGTTCCAGGGGCCAGGGTGTTTGGGTAACGGCCTCCGGGCCGGTCTGCACGAAGCCTTTTTCGTCTACTTGCAGGCACCCTTGCAGCCACTGCGTGTTGGGTAGGGCGCCCAGCATCAGAAAAATGTGCCGGATGCCGTGGGTTTCGGTTTGCCCGGTTTGCGTGTTCCGCCACGTAACCTGCGTCAGGTACCGCTCGCCGGCCAGGCCCACTACTTCGGTGTAAGGATGCAGCGTGATTTGCGCCGAAGCCGTAATGCGCTGAATCAGGTAGTCCGACATGGTATCGGCCAGGCCGTGGCTGCGCACCAGAATGTGCACGTGGCGCGCGTAGCGCGACAAAAACACGGCCGCCTGCCCCGCCGAGTTTCCGCCGCCAATAATCACTATATCTTCCTGCTTGCAGATTTCACCTTCGAGGGCAGTAGCAGCGTAGTAGATACCCGCTCCTTCAAATCGTTCCTCGTCGGGCAGGTTGAGCTTGCGGTACCGCGCGCCCGACGCCACCACCACGGTGCGGGCCTGAACGGGCGGCTGGTTCTCCAGCTCTATCCGAAAAGGCCGCTGCTCGCAATGCAGCTTCTGCACCCGATACGGCAACGCAATGGTGGCCCCAAACTTATGCGCCTGCACCTGCGCCCGCGCAGCCAGCGCCTGCCCCGATACACCCAGCGGAAAGCCCAGGTAGTTTTCGATGCGGGAGCTGGTGCCGGCCTGGCCTCCGGGCGCTTCCACTTCCAGCAGCAGGGTAGACAATCCTTCCGACGCCGCGTACACCGCCGCCGATAATCCGGCCGGGCCGGCCCCGATGATGGCCACGTCGTAGGGCTGGTCGTAGTGTAGCTGCTCCACCAAGCCCAGCGCCTGGGCCAGATCAAAAGTTGATGGGTTGCTCAGGGGTGCCTCGCGGTTGGGCAAGAAAACCAGGGGCAACTGGTACGAATCTTCGCTCCAAGCCGCCCGCAGTGCTTGGCCGGCTTCCTGCCCGGCATCCAGCACCTGAAAAGGGTAGCCGTTGCGGTCCAGAAAGCGCCGGATACGTAGCGCATCGGCCGACTCACGGGGCGCGACAACCTTTACGGCGCCCTGCTGGTGCGCAATAAACCCCTGCCGACGCAGAATGAACGCGCGCATAATGATTTCCGCCACGTCCGGCTCGGCCACCAGCAACCGCCGAAACTCGCTCCGGTTCAGCCGAATGATTTGCCCGTCCTGGCCCATGCGGCCACCCACCAGAATTTCCCGGTCGTTGAACAGATCCAGCTCGCCGGTGAACTGCTGCTCCCGGTGTACCGTGATGACCTGCGTTCCGGCGGGCGTGTACTCGTAAATGTCAATGGAGCCTACCAGCACCACAAAAAAATCGACGCTCCGCTGGCCCCGATCAAACAACACGGTTCCTTCCGGCAGGGCTTGCAACTGCCCAAACGGCCGGATAAGATCAATCTGTTCAGCAGTCAGCTTCGGAAAAGTCTGCGCCGCTCGCTCATACGGGTCGTTTGGGTCCAGCAAGGGTGCACTTTCATCGAGAGACATAGGCAATTTGGGGTGTAGAAGGCGACTTACTGTTGGAGGTCCTGCGCAGAAAACTACTAACTACGTCAAGTTGCCTCCCAGAATGTTCAAGATGGCAACTTCAGTGTTCAAGACGGCAACTTGGACGTTCAAGATGCCAACTTGAGTGTTCAAGATGGCATATTTGATGTGCAAGACGCCGACTTGAGCGTTCAAGATGGCATATTTGATGTGCAAGACGCCGACTTGAGCGCTCCGGATGGCAACTTGAGCTTGGAAGTTGATAACCGACCCTCCCAAGTCACCAAACCGAAGACTTCAACTAACTCACCCAAGTTGCCGCGTAGCGGCCGAAGGATTGTAGAAAACCAGACCTGAACCACCCCCGCGCCGCGTAGCGGTGCCAGAGACGCCCGCCGATCTGGCACCGCTACGCG
>NZ_JBTYZO010000010.1:0-129362 GCF_057808495.1 Hymenobacter sp. M1-2 | reverse complement strand
AAGACTGGACCCCCCCTCTTGCGTTGTGGTGGGGCAAGGGCCTCCCGCCGGTTTGGCACCCCTATGTGCCGCTATCCCCCAAAACGATTTGGGACTACAAACCTGTCGCCGCTACGCGGCTATTCCGCAACTTGGGTTAACTATTTTAGGCCTTCCGCACAGCGGCCTACGGGGAGCCCCGGCGGGGCGGCATATCGGTAGAACTCAACCAGTGCATAGAGAAACCAAGCCCCATCGGGGCGACACCAACCGTCCAACGAGGGGTGTCGCCCCGATGGGGCTTGGAACAATCATTACCCGCGTTTTACTACCGATATACCGCCCCGCCGGGGCTCCCCGTAGGCCGCTGTGCGGAAGGCTTGACACTAATATCTGAAGTATAAGGTGGCGATTTTGGCAGCGGTTGCCGCAAACGCCAACGGCCGGACAACGCGTAGTTGTCCGGCCGTTTACGATAAAGCTTGGCTATTGCGCTGAGCCCACGCCGGGCTTAGCGGTACAGATACCGCAGAGCGGTAATGTCGTTGGCAGTAAACGGGTAGTCGGCATTGTTTAGGCAGGCCACCATCCACGAATTCATTTCCAAGCCCATAGGAGTGCCGGGCAGCCACACGGCGCCGTTGGGCGCAATCGTTTCATCGAACCGGTTAGGGCCACCTTCACGGCAACTGCTGCGGTCTTTCCAGTCGGTGTGGCGGAAGCCGATGGCGTGACCTATTTCGTGGGCGATGAGTGAAGCAGCGAAATTCACTGAATTCACTCGTGGGTCGCCGTTCAGTGCGGCGGGGTTGATTTTGATAGTTCCGAACGGGTCGCCGGCAGCAGTAGGCGGCCCCGATAAGCCCAAGCCTGCGTTAGAGTCCCGTAAGATCTTGATTTGGCTACCCGACGATACTCGCCGGAAGGTAAGGCGCATCCCCAGAGCGTTGTAGCGCCGAATGGCTTCGTCGAGGCCCTTGGAGTAAGTCTCTGGAAAAGAAGCCGCGTCGATGCCGATGGTGATTTGGCGCGGCAGCGACCTTACCACGTTGTTGGTTCGGTATTGCTCGGTCTGGCCGACGCGCACCGTTACTTCCTGGTCCGAAGGCCGACGGTTCACGTCGTCCTCAGACATAAAAATGTCGCCTTCTATAACGTATCCCTCCTTGGTGCGCACTACGTCGTTGCCATTATATCCTAAAGCGGTGATTTTGGCGCGCACTTCGGCACTTACTTCCGAAGCGGAAGCAACTTCCTGAATCGGGTCTTGCTGACACGAAACAGTGCCAAACAGGGTAGCCGTAGCCAAGCTCAGCAGAGCGAAATATTTTTTCATGGAGGGTGAAAGTGACTGTATTTTAGAAGGTGTTAAAGGATGCTTTCCCAACCGGCGCCAGTTGTCGGATTGCGCTACAAAGGTCCACCCCAAGATTGTCACTTCGCAAAAAAGCGAGGTGGACACGTAGTAGACTCACCAAGTATTCAAGGTGGACACCCTAATAATTAACCCTATTAATCAGACACTTAATATTTTTTTACTCTTAGTACAACTGAGCGTTTTGCCTAGTCGGCGGTAGCTGTAGCCCGCAAAGTATCAGCATTCGGGGCAGCCTCATCCCGAAGAAGTGCGTTGCCATAATTCCCCTCAAAGTCCCCTTAGTACACGCTGCCACCATAAGAAAAGGCGCACCGTGTGGTGCGCCTTTTCTTATAGCAGGAAGACAGTATGGTTGTGCTTCACTCACAAGGTATGAGGTGGTCTAGCGGGAACGGACAGCGAGAAGTCTTAACTTCCCCTGCCCATGACCGAAAAGAAACCCGTTGACGGCCAGCCCGCCACTCGCAAGAAATACACGTCCGCGTTCAAAGCCGAATGCGTCCGGCAAGTCGCGGCCGGGGCCCGGCAAACCGACGTGGCGCGTGCCCAAGGCCTCTCGCCCGCCCTACTTGGCCGCTGGCAGCGCCAGGCGTTAGAACAAGCCGTGCCCAGCAGCGCCGAGCGCGAGGAAATCAAGCGCCTACGCGCCGAGCTAAAACGCGTGGAGATGGAGCGCGACATTTTAAAAAAAGCGGTGACCATCTTTTCGCAGACTCCTCAACCATGAGCAAGTACCAGTTCATCGCCGAGCGGGGGAGCACTTGGCCCGTACACAAAGTTTGCCGGGTGCTGCACGTGAGCACGAGCGGCTATTACCAATGGCGAACGGCAAAGCCCAACTCAGCTCCTGGCTGGCTGGCAGCTGCTCAACAGGCGTTTACCCGCCATGCCGGTCGTTATGGCACCCGCCGCCTACGGGCCGAGTTGCGGGCTGAGGGCCACCAGGTGGGCCGCTATGCGTTGCGCGCTTGGCTGCGAACCAGCGGGCAGCGGGCGCTCAGCACCCACCCGCAGCGCTCGCGCACCACGCAGGCCGACCCGGCGGCCGTCGCGGCCGCGAACCTACTGCTCGGTCAGCCGGCTCCCAGGCGCCCCAACCAGGTGTGGGTGGGCGACATCACGTACCTGCCGCTGGTAGGCGGGCGCTGGTGCTACCTGGCCACCTGGCGCGATGCCTGCTCGCGCCGCGTCGTGGGCTGGCACCTGGCCGCGCAGATGCCGACTGAGTTAGTGCTTAACGCGCTGGAACAAGCCTTGACGCTACGCCAACCCGCTCCTGGACTGATTATTCACGCCGACTTAAGTGCCGCCGGGGCGGCACCACCGGCAGCCAGTACACCAGCCAGGCCTGCCGCCAACGGATTGCTGAGGCTGGGGCGCTGGCCAGCTACGCCCGGCCGGGCAACCCCTACGACAACGCCCAAGCCGAGGCCGGGTGGAGTACCCTCAAAACCGAGCTACTGCCCTCCGGTGGTGCATTTGCCAGTCTGGAAGAAGCCCAGTTGGAAGTGGCCCACTACCTCGACACCTACTTCAATCTGGACCGTCGCCACTCCGCCCTGGGCTACCGCTCACCCCACCAATTCGAAGCGGACCTGCTCAATTACCTATCTTAGCTCCGTGTCCGCTCTCGCTAGACCACCCCAGTATCCAGCTCTCGTTCGATGGTGCGGGTGTAGGGCTCACTAGCGATGTTACTACTGTTTTAACCCATAAAGTATGGTGCCCAAGTAAGCTAATGGTTCAGCAGTTGCACTTGCTTATGCGATGATACTATAAGCTTGATGAATGCCGAGCTTACTTGCTTTTGTTACCAAGCTGTTAAGCTTAATATTATTTTATTTGAAAATTGCTTTTTAAACAATATCGTCTTAGTATTGGACTTACAGTTGCTGATGAGTAGTTATTCTGTTTCTCTAATCTCAGCCTACTGTCCTCTATTATCAGATTCACTAATCCATGGGAGCCTATTTATGCTCCCAAATGATTGAGCCACTCGCGCTGTTGGGTTGGTTCTATACAAAGTAACTGACTTATCGCAGTTACCATTAATTCACTCTATACCATACCCCTATGGTACAACGCTACTTATTGCCGCACCGGATTTGGTTATTAATCTGCTGCTTTCTAACCTTGAGCTTCGGTGGATATTGCCAGCCTACTAGTGAAGGGTTGGTACCCGATGCAACGGAAGCGCAGGCGTTGCTCCAATTCTACCAGAGCACAAATGGCGCAGGCTGGATTAATAATGCTAACTGGGGGCAGGGTACCACGGCGGCGGACCTAGCTACCTGGGCTGGGGTACAAGTGATTAATGGCGATGTGCGCGGCCTGTTTCTAGCTGGTAATGGCCTTCGTGGCCCGCTGCCAACCAGTCTGGGGAGCTTGACGGAGCTGCGAATTCTGCAAGTGGCCGGTAATGAACTCAGCGGATCACTGCCCGAGAGCATAGCGCAGTGTACCCATCTAGAACAACTTATAGTGCAGGCCAATGCCCTCAGTGGGACGGTACCGGCCTGGCTTGGGACCCTCTCTGAGCTCACGAACCTGGTTTTGGAGCGTAATCAGTTTAGTGGCCTCCTGCCGGCTAGTTTGGGAAATTTGAGGCAGCTGCAGAGCTTTCAGGCGGGTAGCAACCAATTGGTGGGGCCACTGCCCGAAATATTTGGGCAGTGGGCCGCGCTGCAGAGCTTGGATCTTTCGACGAACCAGTTCACTGGCCCGCTACCTGCCTCGCTTGGTCAATGCATGCAATTGCACACGCTTTCGCTGGCCTACAACCAATTCAGTGGCCCGCTGCCCGCAACGATGGACAATTGGACGGCGTTGCGTTATGTGTACGTGCAAGGCAACCTATTTACTGGACCGCTGCCTGCTGGCTGGGGCAATTGCCTTGGCATGGCGGACGTAGCGCTGAATGATAACCGCTTCACCGGTGCCTTACCCGAGAGCTGGGGTAATTGGACGCAGGTCTGGCGGCTTAATGCTGCCGTTAATAGCCTAAGTGGCCCCCTTCCCACCAGCTGGAGCCGTATGAGTGGGCTGCGCCAACTCTCGTTGAATCATAATCAACTCAGTGGCACCTTGCCCACCGAATGGAGCCAACTACGGGGGCTGAACTTGCTGGATGCGCAGTACAACCAGTTCAGCGGCCCCATTCCAGCCAGCTACAAGGCTTTAAAGAATTTAGGCCGGCTCAACCTGACGGCCAATCAGCTCAGCGGCCCGCTGCCCGACTCGCTAAGCGTGTACTTCCTGAATCTAGACAACAATCACCTCTCGGGGGAAGTGCCCGCTACGCTGAGCTTCCATCAGCTCACAATTAATAATAACGAGATAACCCGGATTCCCGACTATAACAGCCGCATAGGCTATCCCTACTTAGAGCTTGGCGTGACGGGTAATTACCTCGACTTTGGCTCTTATGAGCCCAATCAGTGGGAACCAGGTGTCTATCAGCACTGGGACTATGGGCAACGCACGCCTGGACCGGCTGATACAGTAGATTTGCCATTAAGTAGTACGCAAGCGTTAAATCGTACTATGGCGGGGAATCATAACCACTATCAATGGGAGAAAAATAATAATGGCATGTGGGTAGAAGTGGCTGGTGCTACTGCGGCTGAATATCAAATAGTAGACGCTGATGACTCATATGGTGGAGAATACCGTGCCCGAGTAGTAAATGATTGGGTGCCAGGCATCACATTATATACCCGCAGCTTATACGTACGCGTTAAACCGGCGATAGTAGAAAATCCCCCCCCCTCCGACCCTTCCGAAGACCGGAACCGCAACTGGACGTTCGAGCGCACCTTCGATGGCGAGGGCAATATTATTGGTGAGAGTAAGCAGTTTGCGGATGGGTTAGGCAGACCAACCCAGTTGCAACTAAAAAGTATAGCAAGACGGCATGTACTAGCAACGCAGACAGTTTATAATACTGCTGGCATAGGTGTGCTTTCTACGCTACTTGCTCCGATACATAACCAAGAATTTAAATACAAAACCGATTTTATAACAAGCGGGAGCACGCCTTTCAAAGCGACAAACTTCGAAGGTGCGGCAGCGCCTAATCCTGACTTAGTGGACCAGAGTACTATTGGTACATTAGGCTATTATTATAGCTCCAACAATGCATTAGAGCCGGCAACGGCCACTACGAAGTACCCCTATAGCCTAGCTGATCCCTACGAAGATCCTATTGGAGGCATGAAGCGTGCGGCAGGAGCTGGAGACGAATTACGAATGGGGAAAAACCATGAATTTAAGTCTCGGCAGTTCTCGCTACTCAATGAATTGGACCATTATAGCAAACTACGTGACAATTTTATTGTGGGTAGCCCCACCCCTAGCTTAAGAAATCGGGGCTATAAATCTGTCGCCATTGATGTAAATCGTGTCGAAAACGTCACTTTTTATAATAAGGATGAGCAAGTCTTAGCAACTTGTTTAACAGGGGACCAATATCCTGCTAGTACGCTAACCTTCGTACTTGACGGCGGGCAGGGAACCTCTGCTCCGCTATATCAAGAGATTCATGTGCCAGCCTCGGCAACGGCGACTACTATTACTCCTTCTTCTACTCAGCCTTCATCGACAACTGATCTTAATATTTGGTTTTATGTAACTAATCTGGAAACAGGTCAAGCGGATCTTCATGAGAGCCTAACTTCTTTCTCGTTAGCACCCGGTTTCTATCGTTTTAAAAAATTTCTCCCTGGTGAGGTACAGTTTACTTATCAAGTACACTATGGGGAGTTCAGCTATGTCTTCCATAATGATGCAGGTCAATCAGTAGCTTCCATTGCGCCGAAAGGCGTGCAGGAGTTGATGCCAAATGGGCTTGACAATGCGATGGATGCTGTACCACGCTTTGTAACATACAACACGTATGACTCAAATGGGCTCTTGTTATCGTCCAGTAACGAGGAAGAAGGCCTTACTCAGTTTGTATATAGGGAGGACGGAGCTCTGAGATTCTCGCAGAATGCTGAGCAGCGTCGCGAGAATAAATTCTCCTACACCAACTACGACCGCTCAGGTAGGGTAATAGAAACAGGAGAATACAAAACACCATCTTCTGGTACGGGACTTGTATTTGAACCGCACAGTGTAGTATTACCAGCATCAACTAGTGTACTGCAAGAAACCGTGCTGGAAAGTAGGGCAAGTGATGGAGGATTGACGGTAGCTCATTGCTCGCAACGCAAAAATATCTGGTACGACCGACCGTTCCAGGACGCTGAGCTTGATGGCCGGGTACAGGAGTTCCTGACTGGAACAATTGCTAAAACTAGTAATGAGTCTACCGTTTCCTGGTATAGCTATGATGAATTGGGACGCCTTGTTTGGATGGTACAAAAGGCGCCAGTTATAGGCACAAAAACAGTTGAGTACACCTACGACTTTAACGACAACGTACTGGAGGTCGCTTATCAAAAAGGACAGCCGGATGCTTTTTACCATCACTACCGCTACGATGCCGACCAACGCCTGACGCGAGTGTACACCAGTCCCGATGGGCAGACCAAGACGCTACAGGCTAGCTACACGTACTACTTGCATGGCCCGCTCAAACGGGTGGAAATGGGCAATAAACTGCAGGGCGTAGATTACACTTACACTGTGCAGGGCTGGCTTAAAGGCATCAACCACGCCAACCGCTCTTTAGACCCTGGTGTAGACAAGCCTACCCGCAATGGCGTGTACAAGGACCTGTTCGGCCTTACGCTGGACTATTTCAATGGCGATTATGCCAGCCGGCAGGTAGTGGTGCCCACGCCAAGCGTACCCACTGCCACCACCCGCTATAACGGCTCTATTCGGTCGGCGGCCTGGTCGACGGTAGCGAATGCTGACATACGCATGAACGCGTACAACTACGATACGCAAGATCAACTGCTGGAGTCCAAGTTTGGCACCTTGAACTTGGGCACGCAGGCCTTCCAACCCGCTACGAATAGCGCGTACGAAGAGGGCAACCTGAAGTACGATTTTAATGGTAACCTAGAGAGCCTGCGTCGCCGCGATGGAATTGGCTTTGCCACTGATGATTTCACGTACCAGTATACCACCGGCACGAACAAGCTAGCTGCCGTGAACGGGCAAGCCGGGACCGCCATACTCGATTACAACTACGACGCTATTGGGCAGATGACGCGCCAGCGTGATGAAAAAGGGCAGAGCTATCTGACCTACGACGTGGCTGGCAAGGTAACGGGAGTGTACCGCGATGCACAGCATCAGCAGCCCATCGTCGTTTTCACTTACGACGACCGTGGCTTCCGCGCCAGCAAAGCCAGCTACGATGCCGGACTACTGCGCCGCACCACCTACTACGTGCGGGATCTGTCGGGCAACATACTGAGTACGTACGAGCAGGAAGCTGCCAGCGGCAGTCAGATGCTACTCACTGAAGTGCCCCTGTACGGCTCCGGCCGCGTGGGAACTCTCACTCGTCAGGACGATGGTACGCTCGATGCTCGCTATGAGCTAAACGATCAGCTCGGCAATGCCCGCGTAATATTCCACCGGCCCACTACGGCTACTTATCTAGCTACCCTGGCTCCTGGCCAGGCCCAGCGGGAAGAGCAAGAATTTACAAACGTAGCTACCACTCGCTTTGCTAGCCCACTTGCGGCCGATGGCCATGTGGCCCGCCTCAGCGCCGCGCAAGGCCTGCGGCAAGGACCTAGCAAAACCTTGACGGTAGAGAAAGGCGACACCGTGACACTCTCAGCGGCAGCGTTCTTTCATGCTGATGGTAGCGGCCGGCTAGCACTCCGCGCCTTGCCGCTACTAGCGGCGGGCGCCACTCCGGCGCCACAAACGACAATTGCAAACGCCCCTGAAAAAGCTGTGCCTCGGCGGCGGTGGCTGGGCCGCCTTGCGGCAGGTGTGGCCTTTACTGGTTGGGGTGCCCGCCAGCCCAACCCACCTACCTCTGGGGTATTGGCCTATCTGCACTACCGGCTCAAGAACGCAGAGGGGGAAGTGGTGGAAGACCAATACGAGCCCGTAAACCCAGCTACTCCTGACGTCTGGCAGTCGTTGAAGCTAGGGATACGCACCCAACAGGCCGGTACGCTGGAGCTGAGCGTTGAAAGCGAAGACCCGGCGCGGGTGGTGTATTTCGACGACGTCCGCTTGGAACATACCGGTGGCTTGATAGTGCAGGAACAGCATACCTACGCGTACGGCGCGCCGCTCACAGGCTTAAACTACGTGATAGGCACCAAGCGCTACCGCCACGGCTACCAAGGGCAATTTGCGGAGAAGGATGAGGAGACTGGCTGGGATAGCTTTGAGCTGCGCCTCTACGACAGCCGCATCGGGCGCTGGATGTCTACGGACCCTTACGGACAGTTTGACTCACCATACGTGGCAATGTCAAATAACCCTATCTCGGATGTTGACCCGGATGGCGGTTTTTCCGGGCCTGGCCCGAAAGGGAAAGCCTATTCTCATAAAATTCCTAGAATCAAATTTAAGCCACCAAAGCCATCCCGCGTTGTAGGCACAGGAGCTAGAGCAGCGGCCATAAGTCCAATAGCCTTATCAAACGCTGCGCGTGCAACATCATTTGTGAACACGGCCGCTAGGTCCATGCGAGTGGTTGGTCCCAAAGTTGGCCCGGGCTTATCCGTGGCAGGACGGGCGGGGGCAGCGGCAGCAATAGGCTGGACCATAGGATGGGAGATGGGAATGCATATAGAAGAGGTTGCTGATGGAGTTTCTGCATTTTTAGTTAGCCTTGGTGCCGACCCTGAGGCCATATATGGACCAAGCGGCCCACGCACTTTACCTGGACCCACTGTAGTGCTGCCTCCTGCAAACCCAGTGTTACTGGCAGAGCATACCAAGGGTGCCCGACCAAGCACTAAGGGCAAACATGAAAAAGGACAAGCAACCAGAGCTAAATCAAGAGGTGGTGAGAAAGGTGATCAAGCAAGACAATATCCAAGGAAGCGACCTCCAGGGCACAGAGGGCCATGGCCACCTAAAAACTAAATAGAAAAATGGCAAAGGGAGACTTACTTTATAAAGCAGCTTTGGCAGAAGCATTACTAGAAAAGCCAGATAAAAAAAAGGTGCTTTTCTTACTCGAAAAAGCTTTTAAACTTAACCATGCTAAAGCTACATATGCTCTAGCAACAGGTTATTTTTACGGAACCTTTGTGAAGAAGGATTCAGATAAAGGTATCGAATTATTTCAAAAAGCTTCTGCTCTAGGCGTAGCAGAAGCTAGTTTTGATCTTGCTGTTAGTTATGAGAAAGGGAAAGTTGTTAAGAAAGATACCAGAATAGCTTTTAGTTACTATTTAAAGGCATCTTTACAAGGAGATTTACAGGCCTGCTATTCCCTATGCAGATGTTATTATCATGGAATTGGCACCGAAAAAAATAAAATCCTAGCTGACGTTTGTTTGGATATATATGAACTAAAAAGAGCTAATGATTAGCTCACTTATTAATTCCTTTATGTATAATAACATAAAACACATTCAAGAATTAATGGCATTTTTTGTTACACAATTAAACAGATAGGCATTTATAACTAATTTTCTTTGAACCTAAAATAATCAAGTTATAACCAGCACTTATTATCATCAAAAATTTATTATCTCATTCCATTTGAAAACAACTCCACAAAATAATGTTTAGCAAACTAATATGTCCTTCACTTACAAAATAATTGATGCGCACCTTATTTTTATTCCGGCTTACGACATGTTCAGCATTATTGCTTTTAATAGGCTGCTCTCGGGCATTAGATGAAAGGCAATACAAGCAATTCTTACGCGACCCGGCGCATGGCTTGGTGCAGCAAACGACAAGCGGCATACATACACTTACCTGTGCCTATTTACCCACTGACTTGCTACTGTTGCAGGATATAGATGGAGTAGAAGAAGGTAAACGGGCAGCAGCTATTGACTCTGTGCGTAAAAGTTATGCTGGGCGCACCTATCTGTCTTTTTCTTTGGAGAGAGGCAATGCGGAAATAGAAAATCAATTTCTATCAAACCAAGCCCAGTATGGCCAAGCAATTGAATACCTCAGCAGCGGGATAGCGCAAGACGCAGTCATCATAACTCCCACAAAAGACTCTGTAACGGCGATAGCCAGCACTTATTCCCGGCTGTATGGTGGCACGGGAAAGTCGACGGTGCTACTCGTTTTTGATACCCACGCCCTTGACCTTAGCCAGGGGTTCACTTTCACTTTCCATGATACCCAATTTGGCTTGGGTACTCTTCACTTTTCCTTTACGGCCGCAGCCTTGCGAGCTCTGCCAGCGGTAAAGCTGGAGTCAACTTCAGCATCTCTTTAATCCAAGTCTTGATATGATACGCACCCCTACCCTACTCAGAGCCACCGCCTGTTTTTTCCTGGGAGAGATGTTACTCAGCATCGTTGGCCCAAGCGTAGCGTACGCGCTCACCACGGGTCCGAACCAAACGGAATATACCTCTTACGAGCCAGTAGGTACTACCGACATGGTGAACCTCATCACGGGCGACTTTACTTACAATGTCCCCCTGATTGATGTTCCTAGTCCGGAAGGAGGCTTTAGCTTGCCGCTGTCGTACCATAGCGGCATTGGGCTAGAGGATGAGGCTAGCTGGGTAGGGCTTGGCTGGAACGTAAATGCGGGCGCAATCTCCCGCAATAAAGTAGGCAGCGCCGACGATGACTACGATAACATAACTGACGTGCATGTACAAGACCCCGGGGGCAGCGGCTACGTGAAAAACTACGTCCTCTACCAACGCAGCTGGGACTCGCAAAAAGGGTATGGTGGCGCTATCAATTTGCTGGACGTAGCTGGAATCAGCTGGGGAAACGGGCATGTACAGGATGCTTCCATCCTGGGCCTCACTTTCGATAAGGACAAAGCAAAGTTCAGTCCTGAACAGGCCATGAACGGCATCAGTACACTGGCTACTTTTGGCGCTTCTACTCCTGCTTCTGTTGCTACCAAGACCGGGAGAGTAGCCTTAACGGCTGGGCAGCAGGCTGGGCATGCTGCTTTCGCCACTGGGATGAATGTAGCAATGGCCGCGCAGGCTCTTTACAGCGGCTATAAAAACCAAGGCACTACTTCCTCCAATATTGGCGAATGGAGTTTTGACAAAACATCTTCCTTTTTAGGCTTCCGACAGGATTATAAATATTGGCTGGACGCCACTCGTACAGAACATAACTACGGGGCCCTTTACCTAGGCCATATGCAAAAAAACACGTCGGTTGATACTTATTTGGGCGATAATGATTACGACGATGAGTCGATTCCTAGAGTTGGCACCCCTCAGAACTATCGTAGGGCCACTCGATTTCCGCAAACAGCTTTTCGTCCCTCAGGTACTCCGGCTCTTGTCAGCGACATGTATAGCTACGTAGAGCCTAACACAGACTACGCTTTGTCATCTAACCCTACTCATATTGCGTACGACGCTTACTCAGTTATGGGACCAGGCATTAGCGGCAATATGGCTCCCTACCGGCCGGATGTAGGATCCCTAATATTCCCAAAGAAGCTAGGTGGTGCAGATGTTAAAGTTAATTTAGTGCCCTTTTTAGAAGAAGGCCGTGACATAGCCAAAATCCAGTTTAAATATGAGGGCGATTTATCCAATAAATATGAGCACCATAACAGCGGCGGAGCAGGCCTAAGTATCAATTATGCCACTAGCCCGGCAAAACGAGTTTATTATAATTTACCCGATTCTAAATTAACAAATACCTCTGAGAGGACAGAAGCTGACCGAGAAGGCCTCTATAATAAGCGTTTAGCACAGGGCAAACATGTAGAGTGGTTCACCAATGCTGAGATGCTATCTAACAGTCCATCACAGACTGGACAGGTAATGGAGTACAAACCTCTCGACGACAACAATCGCATTACCTATCGTAGTACTTGGCCTCAACGCGGTATTGGAGCATATGCCGTTACCAATGCCGATGGTACAACTTATCACTATGCTCTTCCGGTGTATAATAAGGGCCAGAAAGATTTCACGGGCATACGAGGGCAAGAGGCTACTAAATTCTCTGATATTACTTCTGGAGAGCGGTATGGAACCGGTGACTGGTATGCAACCACTTGGTTGCTCACGGCCGTGACCGGCCCTGATTTTGTAGATCGTGGGCAACTTGGTATCGTAGACGCGGAAGACTACGGCTACTGGGTGAAATTTGATTATGGACGCTTCGCATCCGACTACCAGTGGCGCTTTCCTTATAGCGGTTATACTCAGGACGGCGACCGGAATTCGTACAGTAAAGGCTACAAGGAAACCTACTATCTAAACACTATTCAGACGCGCTCACATACGGCTCTTTTTATAAAGGACGTAAGAAAGGACGGCCGTGGAGCATACCGGTTGACATCAAATAATACCGTTCCCGCTGGCGCTGGAGCCGAAGACAATAAATATCCTGCTTCTAGCTTGTTGTTACGTGAGATAGTGCTGCTCACTAATGCTGATTATCAACAATTGTTAGGCATGGGATTTAATGCTAATTCTAATGCTGGCGCAACAGTTGATAATACCCAGCTTAATGCTCCTGCAGCAGCACAACAGTCTGAAACTTGTTCACTGCGTTACGTATACGATGTAAATGACGTTGCCGATAATGCAGGCTTCCGCTCGTTCATTGATCAGAACGCGCAACGGAAAATAATAATGAATACGTCATATGAGTTGTGCAAAGGTACACCCAACTCCTTTGATCAAGCCAGTAATCCACCCTTTGTTAATAGCACAACTTCCTCCGCCTCGCTATTAGGCAAGCTTACCCTAAATAGCATTAGTTATTTTGGATCAAACAACACGAAATTATTCCCTGATTTTAAGTTTCAGTATAATGCAGCTAATCCAAATTATAATAAGGATAATTGGGATGGTTGGGGTTCTTACACACCAGCAGGATCAACCTCACATTCTTCTTCGTACAGCGATCCGACGGCTTGGCACTTGACGGACATCATTACGCCTCTTGGTGGTAAAATCACAGTAGACTATGAAAGTGATGATTACAGTTCGATTAGTGGTCAGCCTATTAGGCAGCGGCTACCCATTAAACAGTTCCGTGCAACTGATGCCACTCATGGTGTCTTGATGTTCGATACGCGTGGCATCGAACCACTCAATCTTACACATTACTTGCGGCCTGATGAGACAGTCACGCTACAAGACTTCGTCGCTAAGCAGGAACAACGTTGCTGGAGGTTAATAGGAGGCAGCCAAGACCCCGAAATTAGAGACTATGCTGTTCCAGCTACCCAGCGAATTAGTGGATTAACGTCTAATAGTTTCATTATAGAGAGGCCAAGAACAGCTGGTGGACATGGTAATGATGCTCAAGGATGTGCGGATGCGACTTGGCATAGCACAAGCGGCGCTTTGGAACTTGTACTAAGTAAAAAGAAGGGGGGTGGTGTTCGGGTCGCAACCATCTCTGTAGAAGATGAAATAGGCAACAAATACAAAACTGGTTATCAATATGTTAAAGGTAGCGCCTTCGCAAGCCTCAGTTCTGGAGTGGTCGCACAAGAGCCTGAGTTAGTACGTACGGCAGATTACCCTTTCTACCATTTTTACGATTACCCTAACACTCCAGTGCTCTACAGTAGAGTAACGGTAGTGGAGGCAATGTTGAGCGATACTGAATATAAGCAGAAAACGGAGTATAATTTCGTAACTCCGGACGCCTCTCTTATGAGCGTAGAAAAAAATCTACTAACCAATCAATCATTAAATTGGACTTATTACGGGACAAATATTCAAGATTCTAAGCTATTCTATTTTGACATTAAAAATTATTCTTCTAAAATTGGAAGAGTAGAAAAAATAAGAATCTTAGACAAAACCAATTTAGAAATAGCTAATACTCAATTTAACTACAGTAGCGAAATACCTAATAACCAAGGTGTGTTTACCTCTGGATCAATTTTATGTGAATTTCAACAAGGCCCTGAGAATACATCCTCTTCCCATTTTAAGCTAAGCCGTACGCTCAAGACATCGTACCCTAATATATTAACTTCAGTACACACAACTTCAAATGGTATAACAACAGTGCATAAAAACACCGCTTGGGATTTTCTAACTGGAACAGTTTTATGTGAAGAAGCTGATAACTCTCATGGCGATAGCTATCGAATGGTTACTGTTCCTGCTCACGATAAATATCCTGAATTACGATCTAAGGCACAAAGCCTTAGCAACAAGAATATGCTCACTCAGTTCACGGCTTCTTACGCTTATAAACTCAATGCTTCCGGCCAGCCAACTGATGTTTTGGATGCTTCTATTCAAACTTGGAACAAAGATTGGAACACATACCGTCAATACAATATGAATTCTAAACAATATGAAAATGAGATTAATAGTACACCTGTCTGGAGACGCCATAAGAGCTATGTGTGGTCAAATAAAAAGCTTAATGCAAAAGGTTTAACGAGTGTGGATGATTTTACTGATTTTGTTTGGTCTAATGGCACGCCTAGTAGAAATTGGCAGATTTTAGATGAAGTAACGGTATACAATCATTTCTCTGCTCCATTAGAATCAAGATTGATTAATAGAAAATACTCTAGTATCAAGCGTGGATATAATAATTCTCTTACAATAGCAGATGCGCAAAACTCACGCGTAGGAGAATTAGCTTACTCTGGAGCTGAAGATGTACTATCAATAGGAAACACACAACATTTTGGTGGTGAAGTACGTGGAGCAGAGCACCGCTCCTCAGAGAAAAGCCATACTGGCGCATATAGTGTTAAATTGAATTCTATGCAAAAGGGATTTGTCTTTGAATCTCGAGTGGGAGCCGCTGATGGAGTTGAAGGCGGTCGCTCTTATAAAGCGAGCGTGTGGCTGCATCAATCCGATCTTGCTAGCGCTAACGGCAGGATATTCGCAAAACTCATAAACGGATCTTCAACAAGCCAGCTTGTAACAATGGCTATAACAGACCCGTCTGTTAAGCGAGCAGGTGAATGGTATTTGCTGGATCTTTATTTTGATCTACCAGTATCTACTAGTGGTCAACTGTTACAAGTGGGGTGCGAAAACACAAGCTCTAGTAATAGCTCAATCTACTTCGACGACTTTAGATTTCACCCTGTTGACGCACCTACAAATTCCTATGTATACGATTTAAAAACATGGCAACTAACACACATACTCAATGAAGATAACTTATATACCAAATATGAATATGATGCTACTAGCAAACTTGTTCGTATATATAAAGAGATATTAACTAAGAACGGTAGCGCCATTGGTGCCGAGCGACGCCTTGTCAAAGAATCCCAGTATAATTATGCTCGTAATGCTACTTGGACTATCGCTGCAAACCTAACGCCAACGTCTGCGGGTAACATAGTTGGCTCAATTTCTCCCACTGCGCCTTCCAGTGTCAATTTGGGAGAGGAGACCAGTTTTACTTTGACGGGTAATACTTGTCCCAATTTGTTTGCTGAGAGATTCGAAGTTGACGGAGACGGAGTATCACGAACTAATTCTTACACTCATAGTGATGGAACGCGTTTTAGCATTGAAAATGCGCTGTTAGTGGTTCAAAATGTCCATGGCAACCACACAATAAAAATCACTCCAACGGATTTCCCCGCAGCAGGTACAGACATTCAACGTGATTGCGAAATTGATAACGCCACTCAATGCAGAACAGGAAGAGTGTTCCAAACTGCTGCAGATGGTTGCGGAGGCAGAACGTCTCCAGAGGAGGTCTTACCTTTTTCTGGTGAATGCACTCCTCAGCCTGGGTGCTTACAATTCATTACCCAGAGAGGGAACGACGCAGGTGCTTCTAGTAAGAAGCTCGATACTAAAAAGCGTATCAAATCTGCACTTAACAGGCGCATGAGATAGACATAGGAGTTCATCCCAGATATCTAATCTCGACAATCCAGCAGACAACGGGAATTGGCTCGAAATCATGTGTCGATAGCGATACTTCGTTGCCTTTTTGAGTGGACCTGCAAACATTACAATGCCCGGTTGCGTCTTCTAACACCCAAATAAATGGGCAGCGAAGAAGTAACCGGGCATTCTATATTCAAAGCAGCACTCTCAGTTCATTATCCTGCCCTGATTGTCCCAGTGGCTGTGCTTGACTTGCAAGCTCCCTGGCTCCCGCTTGATGGTGCGCGTGTACCGCTCGCCGGCAATGGTGCCATCGGGACGGCGGCGGCCGAAGAAGAGCGTTACGGGCTCCCCGTGCTCGTTGGTGAGAAAGGTGATGTCGTAGCCTTTGAAGACGTCGTCGATGCGGGATTTGGGCTCGTAGGTTTTGCTGAGTTTCTTATCTAGCAGATGGTGAAGAGGCATAAGGGAAGTAGCGAGATTGAAAATAGGACGTACTGCTTAGGGCTCAAAAACCACCCGCATGCAGTTGTCGGTCTTGTGCTTGAACATGGCGTAACCTTCGGGGCCTTTTTCCAAGGGCCAGCGGTGGGTGAGCAGGTAGGCCGGGTCTACTTCGCCGCGCTGCACGTACTCCAGTAGGCGCGGGATGTACTTCTGCGCGAACATCTGGCCCATGCGGAAGGTGAGAGCCTTGTTCATGGCCGCGCCCATCGGGAGCTTGTCGATGTAGCCGCCATACACGCCCACGATGGAGAGCGTACCGCCCTTCCGGCAGGCCAGAATAGCCTGACGCAACACGTGCGGCCGGTCGGTTTCCAGCTTGATTTGCTGCTTCACCAGATCCACGTAGTGCATGGCGCCGGGCGTATCGGCTTCCTGGCCCACGGCGTCGATGCAGTGGTCGGGGCCACGGCCGCCGGTCATTTCCTTCAGGGCTTCGAGGATGTTGACTTCCTCGTAGTTCAGCGTTTCGGCGTGGCCGTAGATGCGGGCCATAGCCAGCCGCTCCGGGAACCTATCGATGCAGATGACGCGGCTGGCCCCGAGCAGATAGGCGCTGCGAATGGCCATCTGGCCCACGCCGCCCGCGCCCCACACCGCCACGATGTCGCCGGGCTGGATGTTGCACATATCGGCCGCCATGAAGCCCGTCGGGAATCCATCGGACACGAATACGGCCGACTCATCCGAAACGCCATCGGGAACCTTGAACATGCCGTTGTCGGCGTAGGGCACGCGGATGTATTCGGCGTGGCTGCCAGCGTAGCCCCCGAAGGCGTGCGAGTAACCGAAGATACCGCCCGGCGAGTAGCCGTATGCCTTCTCGGCCACGGCGGCGTGGGCATTGCCATTGTCGCAGAGCGACCATTCGTCGTGGGAGCAGTGCCAGCAGCCGCCGCAGCCCACCACGGAAGCTACCACCACCCGGTCGCCGCGCTTGAGCTTCTTCACCTCCGAGCCCACTTCCACCACTTCGCCCATAAACTCGTGGCCGATGATGTCGCCTTCCTTCATGGTCGGTACGTAGCCATCCACCAAATGCAGGTCAGAGCCGCAGACCGAAGAAAGAATGACGCGCACGATGGCGTCTTTGGGATTGATGATTTCGGGGTCGGGCACGCGTTCCACGTTGAGGTGGTTGGCACCTATCCAGCACAATGCTTTCATATCGTAGTAGAGGCGCGTCGCACGCGCCGGTTGAGGTTGTTGATTCGGTTGATTGCCGGCTTCACGCGGGCGTTGGGGTTGTGAGCGGTAGCGCGGAAATCTGTTCCGCGACGAGCACAGCGAGTTCCTACGCGGCAGCGCTGGATGGCGCAGTCCCGGATACTCGCCTTCGGCTCGTGCGCGGAACGGATTTCCGCGCTACTGTTTACTCACCAAAGCCCCAGTGGCTGTCGTGGCCGCGGCCGGAAGGCTGGCCTTCGATGGTGGTAAGCTCGCCGGTTTCCATGAGCTGCTTGAAGCGGCGCATGTCTTCGCGCACGAGCTGCGCGGTGGCCGGGTTCAGCAGGTGGGCCATACCCTGGCCAATAGCGCCGCCGGGAGCCCGGTAGCGGATGATGGCCTGAATTTCAGTGCCTTTGCCGCCGGGTGCTTTGCGGAAACTTACGCGGCCGCTGGTATCTACTTCCGAGTCGGGCAACGACTGCCAGGCCAGCAGACGGCCGGGGTCTTCGGCCGTAATTTCGGCCTCCCATTCCAGCGTGCCCATTCCACCCGGAATGCGCGCTTCCCAGTGCGAGCGGCGCTCATCCAACTCCCGCACTTCTTCGAGGTGCTGCATGAAGCGGGGCAGGTTTTCGAGCCGGCGCCAGAAGTCGTACACCTTCTCTACGGGCCGGTAGATGGTAAACGTCTGCACGATTTCGATGGGCTCGGCCTGCTGGTTGCGGGCCGAGTTGCGGCCTAGCGCCGCGTTGAGTGGGCAGTAGCCCGAAGCGCCGCGCAGTACCAAACCGGCACCGAGGCCAGATAGACCAAGGGCCGCGGCGGGTCGGGCTTTGGGTCGTAGGCCATAATAGAGCAAAAGGCCGCCTGCTGCGGCTGATAAAAGTCGCTCAGCCAACCCAACGTTGGGGCCGGTAGCAGAGCGACGCCGATTTTTCTGGCGGCTCTTTGAAGAAGAGTGTCGTGTCATACGCGAGGGTGATTTAGTCCCTTGTGTACGGGCTGCTTTCGCCAGAAGCCCGCAGAAAAGTGCGTATTCGACTTGCGGTAATTACGGGTTTTGGCCCGTAGTTTTCTCACCTAGCCCGCATTAGCTCGATGTGCGGCTGTAGCGCGAAGCTCCGGCTTCGCGTATCGTTGCGGAGGTTGAACGAGGACGTTGCTACGGCGCGGTTTCAATCGTTCAACGATGCGCGAAGCGGGAGCTTCGCGCTACAGCCGCTGCACCAACCCAAGAACCACACAAGTACAGATTTCTAGGTTTGCGCTCCGAGTAGGCGCTCCGAAACTCGTTCAACTGTCCTCCCTAAACGCACAACGGCCCCGCCTCAAGTGAGAGACGGGGCCGTTATCAGATTACGCTTCCGACCTATTTAGTAGGGCTTGGCGTCGTGAGCCATTTCTTCGGCTTGGCGGACGGCGGTATCGGAGCCGCGCTGGCCGTGGGGGCCTTCGGCCGCGTGGCCGTTCTGCCCGTTGTTAGCATGACCGTTCTGACCATTCGCGGCGTGGCCGTTACCACCCGATACGCGGCGCCCCATGTAGCGGCTGGTAGCGGCGCTAGGATTTTTGGCTACGGCGTCCAGGCTTTCGCGCAGGCGGCGGCCGTACTCCGCATCACACTTCGAGAACAGCTCCACCATCCGGTTCTGGATTTCCTCGGTGGCAGCGCTCAACGCATCAGTGAGGTTGTTGATGAGGTCCTCTTTCTCCAAGTCGTTGTGCAGGCGCCACCGCTCCCCGGCTTGCTTGAAATCGATGTCGCCGCGACGGTCGATTTTCTGGCGCACTAGCTTGGCGTTGTACTGCGGCTCGTAGTCGGCGCCGGCGCGAGGAGACTCCGTGAGGCCGTTCAGGGAGCTAGGCTCGTAGTTGACGTGCGGGTTCTGGTTGGGCGCTACGTCCACGTGGTAGGTCATCTGGCCATCGCGCTGGTTGGTAGCCACGTGCTTTTTTGGTGCGTTGATGGGCAGTTGCAAATAGTTAGTGCCCACACGATAGCGCTGCGTGTCGGAGTACGAGAACGTCCGGCCTTGCAGCATTTTGTCGTCGGAAAATTCCAGGCCATCTACCAGCACGCCCGTTCCGTAAGCCACCTGCTCTACTTCGGCGAAGTAGTTTTCGGGGTTGCGGTTGAGCGTCATCATACCCACGGGTAGGTGCGGAAACTGGTCTTCAGGCCACAGCTTGGTATCGTCGAGCGGGTCGAAATCCAGCTCCGGGTGGTCGTCGTCGCTCATGATTTGCACGCGCAGCTCCCACTTAGGGAAGTCGCCGCGCTCGATGGCTTCGAACAGGTCCTGGGTGGCATGGTTGAAGTTCTTGGCCTGAATGGCTTCGGCTTCGGGCTGGGTGAGGTTTTTGATGCCCTGCATGGGCTCCCAGTGGTACTTAATCAGGACACCCTGGCCGTCCTGGTTCACCCATTTATAGGTGTTCACGCCCGAGCCTTGCATCTGGCGGTAGTTGGCCGGAATACCCCAGGGCGAAAACAGGAACGTGAGCATGTGCAATGACTCCGGCGTGTTGCTCATGAAGTCGAAGATGCGGCCGCCGTCCTGGCGGTTGGTCACTGGGTCAGGCTTGAGAGAGTGCACCATATCCGGGAACTTGAGGGCGTCGCGGATGAAGAACACCTTCAGGTTGTTGCCCACCAGGTCCCAGTTGCCATCTTCGGTGTAGAACTTCACCGCAAAGCCGCGCGGGTCGCGCAGGGTTTCGGGCGAGTGGCCACCGTGGATTACGCTGGAAAAACGCACAAATACCGGCGTCTGCTTGCCTTTCTGGCTGAAGAGCTTGGCGCGGGTGTACTTCTCAATCGGCTCATCGCCCACCGTACCATAGGCCTCGAACACGCCGTGCGCACCGGCGCCGCGGGCGTGCACTACGCGCTCGGGAATCCGCTCCCGGTCGAAATGGCTGATTTTTTCGAGCAGCTGGTAGTTTTCCAGCGTCACCGGGCCACGATTGCCAATGGTGCGCGAGTTCTGGTTGTCGTAGACGGGGTGGCCCTGGCGCGTGGTCAGGGTCTGCGGATTTTCACCGTCGGTGGTGCGCGGGTCCAGTGAAGTACCGGCGCCCGTTACGGCCGTACCCGTGCCCGAAAGAGCATCCTGAGCACCGTTTTGCGCTTGATTCTGGTCTTCTGCCATGGCTATAAATGCGTTACGTTAAAAGGTTACTCACCTAAAGTACCAGGTAAGGGGATAGGCTGTTTAAGATACGGGTTACAAAATTTGGGGTTGGAGGCGGGGGATGATGGATAAAGGATGAGAAGTTAATCGGTGGTTCCGGTCTGCCCGCTTTTTTGGCGGGCTGACCGGTCGCCGCTTGCTGACGTTGTTCCGTCTGCTCAGTTACCGCAATTGCTCCTTGCTCCTTGTCCATTGACGAAACGGCGCGCCCTTCAACCGGTCAGCCCGCCGAAAAAGCGGGCAGACCGGAGCGTACGGCAATGAAAAGTTGTCGGGCTAGGCGTTCAGAAAGTCCTTCATCCTTTATCCCCGCATCCTTTATCCTTCATCCCAACAAGCCCGGCTACCTTTGCGGCCCATGCCCGCTACCACCACCCGTGCCCCCCGAACCTATAGCGTCGGCTTCTGGCTGATGTGCCTGTCGTCGTTTTTCTTTTTCATGAGCTTCAACATGCTGCTGCCCGAACTGCCCGCCTACCTCACGCGGCTGGGCGGCGGCGAGTACAAAGGCTTCATTATCGCGTTGTTCACACTCACGGCCGGCATTTCGCGCCCCTTCAGCGGCAAGCTTGCCGACACCGTGGGCCGCATTCCGGTAATGGTATTCGGCTCGCTGGTTTGCTTCATTTGCGGCTTTTTCTACCCCTGGGCCACCACCGTAGCTGGCTTTCTGATTCTGCGGCTGCTGCACGGCTTCAGCACCGGCTTCAAGCCCACCGGCACGGCGGCCTTCATCGCCGACATTATTCCGCTGGAACGGCGGGGCGAAGCCATGGGCCTGCTGGGTGTGGCGGGCTCGCTGGGCATGGCCGCCGGACCAGCACTAGGCCCCCAAATCACGGCGGCTACTTCGCTCAACACGCTGTTTTATTGCTCCTCCGGGCTGGCGCTGCTGAGCCTGGCGGTGCAAGGCACCATGACTGAAACCTTGCCGCGGGCCCAGCGACAGAAATTCAGCTGGAGCTTGCTGCGCCTCAATTGGAACGAGGTACTAGAGCCGCAGGTGCTGGCCCCCGCCTTCGTCACGCTGCTGTGTCTGTTCCCCTTCGGCGCCATTCTCACGGTGGTGCCCGACCAAAGCGAGTCTCTGGGCCTGCGCGCCGCCGAAAAAGGGCTCTTCTATACTTGCTACACGCTGGCCTCGCTAGTGGTGCGCCTGCTGGCCGGCCGCGCCTCCGACACGTACGGCCGGGTGCCGGTGCTGCGCTTGTCCACGGCGCTCATGGTGGTGTCGTTGGTGATGCTGATGCTGGTAGGGCAGTCGGTGCCGCTGTTTCTGGGGTCGGCGGTGCTGTTTGGGCTGGCTACGGGCCTCAACTCCCCCACCCTCTACGCCTGGACCATCGACCTGAGCCACCCCGAACGGCGCGGCCGGGCCGTGGCCACCATGTACATCGCCCTCGAAGCCGGTATTGGCCTGGGCGCCCTGCTCGGCGGCTGGATTTTCGCCAACCACCTCGGCCGCCTGCCCTACGTGCACGGCCTGAGTTTGGCGCTGGTGCTGGCCGCCCTGGTGTACCTGCTGGTGGGCGTGCGGAAGGCGCAGCCGGTGGCGTAAGGAAGAGCGCGAAGCTCCGATTTCGCGCCTTGTTGCCCGACAAGCGCTGTTACCCTCACCGGGGTCGTTCAACCTCAGCAACGAGGCGCGAATCCAGAGCTTCGCGCTACACCCTGTGCCGTGGTGGCAGCCCCGCAGGACATCCGGGCCCGAACCAGAATCACGGGAACGAGCATGATTTTTATCTGGCTTCGCACGAATTTCATGCGACTTCCCGTGAAATTCACGCGGCCTCGAATGAAAATGATAGGCGTGTGCATGAAATTCATGCGGCCTCGAATCAAAATGGCGGGAGCGAGCATGAATTTCATCCGACTTCCCGCCAAAAAGATGCGGCGCCGGATGAAATTCATCCGACGCCGCATATGGGGATAGGGCAGGCGAGTCTTTGCGACCTACTGCGCCGTCTTTTTGGTTTTGCTCTGCTCGAACCGCGCTCTGAGCGTGTCCACCACGGGTTGCGCGCCACTGACGCTACGGCGGGCCGCTTCCTGAGCCGAGCCGTAGTAGGCCAGCGCCGTCACGTAGGCTTCACTGCCTAGCTTAATGGTGGTGCTGCCCAGGTCGGCGGCCAGCGGCTGCAAACGGCGCTGGATGTTGGACAGCTGTTGCCAGGAGGTGAGGTCCAACCGTAAGCCGGGGATATTGAGGTAGCCGGGCGCGAACTGCGGCTGCTGCTCGGCCAGGTCCAGGGCTTGCTGAATAAAGGCGAGGGTGCCGTTGCTGGCTTTCGGCATCCGCTGCACTTCCTTGCCGCTGAGCGTAATGAGCAAGGGCTTGAGTAGGGTATCGAGCGTATCGATGGCCTCGTTTATTTTCTGGATGTCCGCGTTGGAAATACTGATTTCCAGATTGTCGGTACTGGGCATAAGAGAAGAAATGGGTTAGTGAAAAGATGGCTGAAAGTAGGTAACATTAATCTTAAACTATACTTTCGGCACACAATTTAACCGCGCCGCGTCCCTGCTTGAGACTATTAGGAGTACCGGATACAGTAAATGGTAAACGTCTACGGCTCTCAGAGACGTAGTAGCGCCAAAAAATTACTTTCATCCCCCTATACTTTCTTTTATTCTGTATCTCTTCATCGCAGCAAAAAGGTCAGTGCTTACAGGGACACATACGCCTACGTACCATCCGTCCCTTGACATAAGTTTCTTCTTTCACTTTTCGCTTACCGGTAGTAAAGTATTGCCACAAGCCTACTTTGAGGCCGTGCTCAAAAGTACCTATGCTGTAATTTTCTGTGGGTATATTAGGAAGGACCGAAACAAAATCATCGGAAGAAATAGCTATATCTTCCACTTCATAGATAGTATACTCACCCTCCATCAACGTACTATCTTCTCTATCTCTATAATAAAGACTATCTAATGTGTAGTAAATCGTGGAATTCACTATAGGAGAGACAACTTTTATCTTTTGCGCAGTGCAAGATGCGCAAACACAAAGCAGGATGAGTAGAAGGAGCAGGAGACTTTTCATGACTTTGATCCGTAGAATTTGACAACCTGTTCTTGCATTAATTTCCACTGCCAATGCCAGAACGATAAATCATTGTTGTCGTAATCCATTATGTTTTCGCTTTTCTTCTGCGAGAATGCAAAAGAATTGTCTGCATAAGATCTAATTTGATACTCAATATATTCAATATTTCGTTTGTTCTCGCTAATAAATTTAATCTGACTCCTCATATTGATTTCCTGCTGCTTGGGATTCTGTTTTAGATTATTTATGAGTTCAAGTCTCTTTTTCATTTCAAGAAGTGTTTCTTTTTGCCCTGCTATTTCGGTTTGTATAAGTTTTTTCTTGGAATTTAGCAATTCTATATCCTCTATTGTTTTTGCCTCTAAAAAAGAGTGTTGAAGGCCTAACACGTGGCCCATTTCGTGAGCAAACGTTCTGGTTCCTGTTAGCCCTTGCAGGAACATGATAAGCGTAGAGGAGTCATCAGGAACCATCTGTCCCTTACCATACGTGAAACTCTTGGGATCATTATCCTGGAATTCCATCTCCGTTATGCAGATAGTGATGCCTCGAAACTTGGGAAGCTTACTGAGATCTTTAGAGAGGTAGGCGGTTAATAGCTTGTTTTTACCTGCGTTTTTCAACTCCCCAGTTACCGCGTCATAATAGCCAGCTTTCTTCCACTTGTCCAGGTCAACGGCGTAGACGTGCTGCGCGGTACTTGGTTCAAAGCTGCATTCAATGAACGCTTGGTTAAAGGAACGCGTATTGAAATAGGACGTGAGCGTGGGCTGGTGCTGGGTAAACTTCTTTTGCAAAGCCTCCACATGCGCCTGCTTATTGGGCCCCTCCTTCACCACATACACCACCCGCAGCGGCAGCGTATACACGTGCGTGTTGTCCACTACATTGATCTGCCCCACCGTCGTGCCTAGCTCATCTTGGACCAGCAACTTCGTGTCCGGGCTGGCCGAAAGGCACTTGATGGTGACCACGAGGCCCGCTTGCGCTTCGGCCGGCAGGCGGATGGCCTCGTTCACTTGCCCGTTGACGGTGACTTGGTAGTGCGAATTAGGCGCGAAGGTGAGGTAGTCTTGTTGCAGGGCCTCCTGGTTGAGCAGGGCCAGCGTCATTTTGAGCTGCACCTCCTGGCCAGGCCGCAGTGAGAGCCAGGGCACGTAGTAGGGCGTGCCGTACACGCTCAGGGGCTGATACTGCTGTCGCAACTTGGCTTGCAGCGCCGCGTTGCCGGCCGCCGCCACGTACGTTTGGGTTTTGTCGTCGAAGCCGTACTCGTAGTGGGCGATGGGCGTGGTTTGCACTGTTTTCAGCTCGCCGGTACCCTCATCCCAGGTCACCCAATCGAAGCCGTACTCGCCGTGGTAGTTGTCGCCCCGCTCGAACAGGGCCCAGCACTGGCGGTCTGGTACAGGTTTATCCTCTTTGACGGGCGGCCGCTCGCGGGCCGGGGTCGTGCCAGGCAGGAAGGGGTGACGTATACCGTCCACGTACCACACCGGGGCTTTAATATGCACCAGCACCAGTAGGGCGGGCAGCCCATCCGGGCGGCCCGGCTCGAACATGGTTTCGAGTTGGGCTATCTGCCCGTCTTCGAACTCGATGCGCCGGAGCGTGCGCCCCTGGCTGTCGTGAAACAGCACCTCGCCCGGCCAGGTGATGGGTTGGGGCTGGTTGAGCAAGGATTCGGTGAGGAAGTGGGTGTGGGCCTCGCCCCCGTCGAGCAGGGCCATAAAACCCTGGGCCTGCACCTTGCTATTGGGGTTGCCGCGCACCCCAAGACGTTGCAAAAATGCCTGTTCGGAGCGCAGCAGCGGCCATTCGTAGCCGCCGATGCGCAGAATGCCGGAGTAGGAAAAGCTCATAGAATAGGATACAATCGAGTTATGTTAGTGGCTTGCGCCGCGCAAAAGGCCCGTGCCGCACCCACGAAAGCATATAGCGGGCAGGAACGGGTAGCAGATGAGCGTAGTGCTACGGACAAATGCTGTAGGTAAAGGCAGATGCAGATGGATACAGAAATGCCCCACCTAGAACTGCCAACGCCCGCTACGAAACGCAGCGGAGGCGAGCAGCTAACAAGGAGGGGCAACAGGCGTGTAGTATAGAGAGCGGAGCGCCAAAAGTAAGGCAAGGATCTTCTACACCCTAATCAGAAGATAATTTCAGTGAGGCATAGTTCAACTATTTGGCAGCTATATAGTTTCCTTTTACCTTTAATCTGCCTTAGTTGAAGCTCCGCCGACACTGGCTATTTGGCTTACTTTTTAGAGTGCTTTTTGACGCTATCCGCTACTCGCCTCCTATGGGTGTTGGGCTTGATCTTATTACTGATCGAGCCACTATGGGCCCAAAAAGTCCCGCTCCTCCCCTGAAGTTTGGTGCCGTCACCAAGGCTGACTTTGCGGACGCCATGGCCGATTCGACGACTTCCGCGGAAATCATCTGTGACTACGGGCAGTCGAAAATTGTGGGTGGTCAGGATAGGTTTGATAATTGTAATAACCAGTACATAAAAGCAACTGTCACTCTCTTTCCTTCTTTTCATTTCTTCTCAAATCATTCTTCCATTTGTCACTCCATTGCCTAGTCAATATGACCAAACCTTTACTTTATCAATTGCTGCTGCTGGCGCTACTTGGTAGCGCCAGCGCACCCGTCTTTGGCCAAGCCGATCCTATCAAGTTTGGCAAGCCTGATCCCAAAGATTTCGACCCCAAGAGCTTTGTGGCGGACAGCGCCGCGGAAGCCGTAGTGCTCTGTGACTTTGGCCGTTCCCGTTTCGAAGTGGGGGCTGCCGACGAAGGGTTCCGCACCGTATTTGAGCGCGTTACCCGCATCAAAATTCTGAAGAAATCGGGCTACGACTGGGCTACCGTGGAAGTGCCGCTCTACCACCAAGGCAGCAGCGAGGAAAAGCTTAGCAGCGTGCGCGGCTTCACTTACAACATGGTGAACGGCCAACTAGTGAAGGAAAAGCTGGAGTCGTCGGCTGTGTTCCGCGAAGCGTCCGGCCCCAACGTTACGACGCGCAAATTCACGCTGCCCAACGTGCGCGAAGGAGCTGTAATTGAGTACAGCTATTCCGTGGTATCCGACTTCCTGTTCAATTTTCAGGACTGGCAGTTTCAGCAAAGCATTCCGGTGCGTTGGAGTGAGTACCGGGCCCAGGTGCCGGAGTACTTCGACTACAAGATTCTGATGCAGGGCTACGTGCCGCTGGCCGTGAGTGAGCACCCAACCGGCACAACGCAGTTTGTGGTGCGCTAGAGTTCCTCTATTGAACCGGGCATGAACGGTGGACGCACTTCGGGCGGCTCCGAAAACGTGTCGGCGCAGGTGAAAAACCACCGTTGGGCCGCCGAAAAAGTACCTGCCTTCCGCAATGAGCCGTTCATGACCTCCGCCCGCGACTATGTTTCGCGCATCGACTTTGAGCTGGCTGGCTACAAATGGCCCAACCAAGGCTACAAGCCGATGACGGATACCTGGCAGGGCATCTGCGACCAACTGCTGAACGACGAGAACTTTGGTGCCCAGCTGCGGCGCGGTGGCTTTCTAAAAGATCAGCTCACGCCGCTGTTGGCCAAGGAAAAAGACCCGGCTGCCCGCGTGGCTGCCATTCACGCCCTGGTACGCAAGTCCGTGAAGTACGACGGACACGACCGGCTCTACAGCCAGACCACCGTCCGCAAAGCATACGACCAACACCGCGGCAACGCCGCCGACGTGAACCTATTGCTAATTGCAGCTCTGCGCGAAGCAGGCATTCAGGCCAACCCCGTCGTGCTGAGCACCCGCGACCATGGCTTCGTGAGCCAGGAATTCATGCCCATGCTTTCCCGTTTCAATTACGTGGTGGCGCACGTGCCACTGCCCGAGGGCAAGGAAATGCTGGTGGATGCCACCGAGGAGCTAGTACCCTGCGGCATGCTGCCCGCCCGCTGCCTCAACGGCTCGGGCCGCCTCATCATGCCGAAAGGAGTGGATTCGCGCTGGATCAGCCTGGTCCCGCAGCAGCGCCTCACCGAGTACCAGCAAATTCAGCTCACGCTGGACGAGAAAGGCGGCTACACGGGCAAAGTCCACTCCGAGCACGGCGGCTACGCGGGTCTGGCCCAACGCGACCGGCTCCGTGACAAAGGCGAGAAGAAGTTTGTGGAAGAGCTGCTCAAAGGCCGCGAAGGCTGGAATATCGCCAAATACCAGTTTGCCCAGCGCGACGCCCTCGATAAGCCGCTGAGCCTTGATTATGAAGTAAGCGTAGTGGGTGGCGACGCGCCGGCCGGCACACTTTACCTGCGCCCCTTCCAGCACTTCGGCAACAGCAAAAACCCTTTCGTGCACGAGGAGCGCCAATTTCCGGTGGATTTTGGCTGCGCCGTGGATGAAACGCTGATGATGACCCTAACGCTGCCCGCTGGCTACGAAGTGGAAGAGCTACCCAAAGCCGCCGCCGTAACCCTACCCGACAATGGCGGCCGTTTTATATTCCAGGCCCAGCCCGCCGCCAATGGTACCGTGCAGCTCATCAGCCGCGTCAACCTGAACCGGCCCGTGTACTCGGCGGAGGAATATGCCCACCTGCGCGAGTTCTACCGGTTAGTAGTCGCTAAGCAGGCCGAGCAAATTGTGTTGAAAAAGAAATCATGAGCCGCGTACTGCTTCTATTAAACCCGAGCCGCCGCGCAAGCCTGCTGCTGGCATCCGTGCTGCTGGCTGGTTCCGCGCTGGCTGGCCCGCCCCCCAAGTATCCGGTGGCTGACATTCCGGCCTCGCTGCGCGAAAATGCCCACGCCGTAGTGCGCCTCGCCGACGAGACACTGCTCGTAAAATCGGCGGGTCGCACCATCGAAACCGTGCGCCGGGCCGTCACGATTTTGGATGAGGCGGGTTCGGGTTACGCCCAGGAGCTGGTTGCGTACGACCAGCTGAACACCGTGAATTATCTGCGTGGCACCGTATACGCCGCCGATGGCCGCCTGCTGCGTACGCTCAAGCAGTCAGAAGTCCGCGACATCTCTCTCTCCGACGGTTTCAGCCTGGCCAATGATGGCCGCGGCCGGGTAGCCGACCTGCGCCAGCCGATATATCCGTACACGGTGGAGTTTGAGTACGAAGTCAGCTCCACCAACACGCTCTTTTATTCCACCTGGCGGCCTCAAGCCACGGAGCAAGTAGCCGTGGAGCAGGCCACGTTTCGGGTTCTGACACCCACGGAACTGCCGCTGCGCTACCAGGAGCGCAACCTGCCAACTGGCACCGCCGTGGCGCGCACCACCCCTTCGGCCAACGTGCAAGCCTACGAGTGGCAGGTGCGTAATCTGTCCGCCGTAGAGGACGAACCTGATGGCCCGCCCATTTCCGAGACGACACCCGTAGTATTCACAGCTCCCTCGCAATTTGAAGTGCAAGGCCACGCCGGCACACTCACGAGTTGGCAGGCGCTTGGGCTGTGGAATTACCAACTCAACACCGGCCGCGACGAGCTACCACCGGCAGTACGGGAGAAAATTCTGGCGCTGGTGCAAGGCGAAACCGATGAGCGGGCGCGCATCCGCGAAGTATACGAGTGGCTGCAAGCCAACACGCGCTACGTATCGGTGCAGCTAGGCATTGGCGGCTGGCAGACCTTTCCGGCCACCAGCGTGGCGGCCAACGGCTACGGCGACTGCAAAGCGCTGACCAACTACTGCCAGGCATTGCTCAAAACCGCTGGCGTAACGGCGTACTGCGCCCTAGTGCGAGCTGATGAGGAAGACATTCGCACCGAGTTTCCGAGCCAGCAATTCAATCACGTGGTGCTGTGTGTGCCGCTGAAGAAAGCCGGCAAAACCGCTAAGGCGGATACCGTATGGCTGGAATGCACGAGCCAGACCAATCCGTTCGGTTACATGAGCAGCTTCACCGGCAACCGCCACGCGCTGCTCGTTACGCCCCAGGGCGGCCAACTGGTGCGCACCCCCCAGTACCTGGCTCCCGACAACCGTCGGGAGCGGCTGGCCGATGTCTATCTCGATGCCCAGGGCAGCGCAACGGCCAGCATCCGTACGCGGCGTACTGGCCTGGAGCAGGATGGCTACGCCTCGCTGGCTAGTTCGCAGAATGCAGCCGACCAAAAGAAGGCGATGGCCGAGCACCTGCCATTGGCCAACTTCAGCATCAGCAAGCTCAACTACACGCAGGACCGGCGTAACTCGGTGCCAGTGCTCACCGAAACGCTGGGCCTCACGCTGCCGGGCTGGGCGTCGGTGTCGGGCAAGCGGGCTTTCCTGACGCCTAATCTGCTCAGCCGTTGGAACGCACTGCCAGCTGCCGTGGGCGAGCGGCGCACGCCTATCTGGCTTGATAATGCCTTTAGCTACGCCGATACGGTGCGGATTCACGTGCCAGCCGGCTTCAAGGCCGAAAGCCTGCCCGCTCCAGTACAGCTCAGCACCGCGTTTGGCACCTACTCCAGCCAGGTTCAGACTTTGCCCGACGGCACGCTGCTCTACGTACGCCGCTTACTCATGCCCCGCACTCGTTTTCCGCGCACTGATTACCCAGCCTACCAAGATTTCCGCCGCCGCATTGGGGCCGCCGACAAAGCCCAGGTGGTGCTCGTAAAAACGGAGGCGTAAACCAGGCTAATGGTCCCGTGTATGATGATAAGGCCCGGCGGAAATCTTTCCGCCGGGCCTTGTTGCGTGCAACGTAGAAAGTCGGTGTTGCGCCTATTACTAACACCCTTTATTTCAAGCTACACCCGTGTGCTTGTTTTAGGACCAGTGTCTTGAAAGACGGTAAGTTAGGAGCCCAAGAATGTCCTTTACACCATAGCTCGACTCTACTAAAAAATCTTACCTTAGGGACCCTCATTCCACCTGTAAATAACTCCTTTTCCAACCCTTTCTCTATGTCGAAAACCTTTACTTTCCCGCGACACGCATGGCAGCCAGCGCTGCTGGGCGGGTTGCTCCTGGCCGCGGCCGGAATGCCTTTATCGGCGGCGGCGCAACGCGTGCTCTGGGCCAACGCAACGGAAGCCCTGCCTGCTGCTGCCCGGACCAGCACCCAGGCGCTGCGTCAGTATCGCGCCGTGACCGTGCAACTACCCGCCATGCGCGACGCTTTGGCTGCTGCTCCGGCCGAAACCGGAGCTGGGGCTCGTAATTCCAATACGGTGGTATCATTGCCCCTACCGGATGGCACGTCGCAGCGCTTCCGCGTGGTACAGGTGCCCGTCATGCACCCGCAATTGGCGGCCAAGTATCCGCAAATCCGCACCTATGAGGCCCAGGGCATCGACGACCCTAGCGCTACAGCCCGCCTGGACGTGTCGCCGGCTGGTTTTCACGCCATGATTAGTAGCGGCAGTCGTACCGTGTTCATCGATCCGGTTTCGCCCACCGACAACACCCACTTGGTGTTCGACCGCGTGGCGATGAACAAAGACAACGTGCGCTTCGAGTGCCTGACCTCGGGCTCCGCCGAAACTGCTGGCGCGGTGCTGGCGCCACCAAGAGCCGCGGCCGTTCCCAACGGCACTACGCTGCGGACCTACCGGCTGGCGGTTTCCTGCACCGGCGAATACGCAGTGGCCGTTTGCGCCCCTGCCACGCCTACGAAAGTACTTACCCTCTCGAAGATGGTGACGTCGGTAAACCGAGTGAGCGGCGTCTACGAAAAGGAAATAGCTTCCCGTCTGCTCCTGATTCCCAACAACGACACCCTCGTATTCCTTGATGGCAGCACCGACCCGTTCACCAACAGCAATTCGTCTGCCCTGCTAGGAGAGAACCAAACGGTGGTAACAACCCGCGTAGGCCAAGCTAACTACGACATCGGCCATATTTTCGCTACTGGCGATGGCGGCGTGGCGCAGCTGCGCAGCTTGTGTGCCAGCGTTGGCAAAGCCCGCGGCATGACGGGTCGTCCAGCGCCCTTCGGTGATGCCTTCGACATCGACTACGTGGCCCACGAAATAGGCCACCAGTTTGGGGGGCAGCACACCTTCAACGGCACGCAAGGCTCCTGCGGCGGCGCTAACCGATCTGCGACGGCCGCCTACGAGCCTGGCTCGGGCACTACCATCATGGCCTATGCTGGCATCTGCGGCAATGACGACACGCAAGGCTTCTCCGACCCTTATTTCCACTCCTTCAGCTTCGACCAGTTGGTGACCCACATAACGGGTGGTGGCAACTGCGGCGTGAATACGCCCACCGGCAATAATGCCCCAACAGTGAATGCTGGCGCCAATTTCCGCATTCCAATCAGCACGCCTTTCGAGCTGACGGGCTCAGCCACGGACCCCGACGCCGATGCGCTTACCTATAACTGGGAGCAGTTCAACCTCGGCCCTGCTGGTGCTCCTAATTCGCCTACTGGCGATGCGCCAATCTTCCGGGCTTACGCTCCCGTGGCTTCGCCCACGCGCACTTTCCCGGCCACTCTCACTCCCACGGGCGCTCTGGGGGCTTTGCTTACCAACACGCAGATTAAAGGCGAAATTCTGCCTTCGTATGCCCGTAAACTAGTGTTCCGCTTCGTTGCCCGCGACAACCGCGTGGGTGGCGGTGGGGTTGATTATGACTCCATGAACGTAGCCGTTATCGGTACGGCGGGCCCCTTCCTCGTGAAAGTACCCAATGCGTCGGCGGCTTCGTGGCAGGCTGGCGCTCCACAGCAGGTGGCCTGGGACGTGGCTAACACTACGGCGGCTCCCATCAACGCGGCCAACGTAGACATCCTGCTCTCCACCGATGGCGGCCGGACTTTCCCGACGGTGCTGCTAGCCAACACGCCCAACGACGGCTACGAAAACGTAACTGTACCAACGAGCGTAGCTGCAACGAGCAACGCGCGCATCAAGGTGAAAGCCTCGGGCAACGTGTTCTTCGACCTGTCGAACCAGAACTTCTCGATCACCAATTCTGGCACCCCAACCTTCTTCCTGGCCCCAGCAACCACTCAACTCCTGACTGTGTGCCCCGGCGCATCTGCTACATTCAACGTGAATGTGGGCCAGATTCAGTCGTTCACCGGCCAGGTTGCTTTGTCGGCCACCAGCCTGCCTACGGGCGTAACGGTTACCTACAACAACGCTACCACGGCTGCCGGCACCACCGTGCAGGCTACAGTAGCCGTTGCTGCTGGCACCGCTGCTGGCACCTATACCCTCGGCCTGACTGGAACCAGCGGCAGCGTCACGCAGACTCAACAGTTCACCTTCGAAGTACTGCCTAGCGCCACGGCGGCAGCCGTACCAGTAGCTCCCGTATCGGACCAGCGCGTAGGTCCGCGGCCGCGCCTCAGCTGGAATGCCGTACCCAACGCTACAACCTACGATGTACAGGTAGCTTCCGATGCCAGCTTCGGCACCATCGTGCTCACGCAAACAGGTGTGACGGGCACGAACTTTACGGTTTCAACCCCGGCCCTGACCACTGGCACTACCTACTACTGGCGCGTGCGTGGCAACAGCCCCTGCGGCGCGGCCCCCTATTCACCGGCTTCCTCGTTCCAGATTGGTACGCTGGCTTGCGTCGCTACGGCAGCCACGCAAGTACCCGTTACCATTCCACTTGGCTCCGCCGCGCCAGTAACCTCAGTGCTAAGTGTGCAGAACACGGATCAGGTTGGTGCGATTCGGATCAGTAACTTGAATATTACGCACGCTAACGTAGGCGAACTGACCGTTTCGCTCACCAACCCCGCCGGTCGTACGGTAGTACTATTGGCTAATGCTTGCTCCAGCACTGCCGGTATCAACGTGAGCCTGAACGAAGATGCCGCCGCCGCCGTGACTTGCCCGCTCAATGGTGGTGCTACTTATCGGCCCGCCAATTCGCTGGCCAGCCTGCTCAATGACCCGGCTAACGGCAACTGGACGCTGACCATTGCGGACAACAACCCCACTGGTAACGCCGGACAGCTGAACGGCTGGAGCCTGGAGCTGTGCACCATAGCGGTTGCGCCTACCGCTCCCTCCACTCTGATCACTCAGCTCAATGGTGCGCCTACCCCCACTGGTACCAACGTGAACGTGATTTGGACGGACAATGCCACCAATGAAGCCGGCTACCAGGTGGAGCGCACGGGTGCCAACAACACCACCTTCGCGCTGCTAACCACGGTGCCTGCCAACACGACCTTCTACGCCGATCAGATTACCACCGGCAACGGCACCTACTGCTACCGGGTACGGTCCGTGAACCCGGCTGGCACTTCGGCTTACTCCAACCAAAGCTGCGTGACCATAAACGTACTCGCCAACCAGAACGCCGCTCTGCTGCGCGGCGTGGAGGTGTACCCGAACCCAAGCAACGGCGTGTTCGAAATCAAGGTAGACAACACCCAGCGTGGTCCTGTAACGCTCCGGGTGACCGATGCGCTAGGCCGCACAGTGAGCCGTGTAGCTCTCAACAAAGGTGGTGCTCCACTCCAGCACGCCCTCGACCTGAGCAAGTTAAGCACCGGCCTCTACCAACTGCACCTGGACATGCCGGAAGGCACTGCCGTAGTGAAGTTGCAGAAGCAATAGCCTCGCGCTAATCCGAAGACACAAAAAAGCGGCTTCCTTCTGGAAGCCGCTTTTTTGTGTTGTAAGGTTTCAGACACGGTTGTCACTCTGAGCGCAGGGAGGAATTTGGGTTACTCACCTAACAGCCCTCTCAGATTCCTCGCTCTGCTCGGAATGACAACGGTACTTCTAAGTGAGAGCTGCTGCAATCTTTCAAACTGCTTAAGATAGCAGGAGGAAAATCTGCTATACATCTGGCATCAAATCATGCGGCGCTAGCATGCAGGAAGCCGCCTACGGCTCGTTTGTCAAGCCAAAACTTAACGGGCGTTACCGGAAACCCACCCCTGTTTTCTCTAGAACTTATAGCGCACCTGAGCTTTCAGTTCAGTACGTCGGGGGCCCTGGATTTCCTCTAAACCCGAGCCTACGGTTTGCTGATGCCGGTAATGAGTTTCAGCTAGGCGCACCCACAGCGTGAGCTGACGAGTGCAGCTGACTTCGGCGATGCCGTAGACGCGGGTGCCTTGTCCGGAGAGAGCCGGCACGGAAAAAGCGTACAGCACGTCCTGCTCGAATACGTACTGGCGGGTGTCGTAGCTATCCGTGTCGAAGATGGCGTAGCGGGCGGTGAGGCGCAGACGGCGGCTTACAGTTATGGAAGCGTCCTGGGCCAGCACGTAGCCGCGCTGCCAGGCACCGAGGTCTTCCCGGTAGCGACTGGTTTGCACGCGCGTGCGCAGGCCTAGCGTGAGTGTGGGGTTGGTGTCGTAGTAGAGCAGCAGGCTTTGGCGCGTGGTAGGCACCGGCATGGGTACCGGCTGGTCGGTGGAGGCGTCGTATTCCTTCTGACGTGTGCGTACTTGGGCGTAAAGCAGGCTGGTTTTAGTGGGCGCGTAAGCCAGCCGCACCAACCAGTCGTGCCCGCGCGAAGGAGCGCCGACCTGGTATTTCAACCACGGAAACCAGAATTGGTCGTAGTACGCCGATACCTCCCAACGGGCTACGGGCCGCAGCTTCGCGCCCAGGTATAAGCCCGTTTCGTTGATGTTGCGCGTGTTTTCGCTCAGAGCATTGCCGTACAGCGTGTGAAAGTCGCGGCCGTAGTGCCGCACCAGCGCCGATACGTCGAGGGAAGGCGCCAGGCTGGCTAGCAGCCCGTTGACGGAGCCCCAGCCGCCGCTGCTGCTGCGCGCGGTTTCGCCGAAAAGCAGCACGTTGCCGCGCACGTAGCTGTAGTGCGCCCCCAGCGCCAGGTTGTCGCGCCCCTTAAACTCGAACTGGTTGTAAAGTTCCGAGCTGCGTTGCAGTGGGGTATTGAAATGGCTGTTGACGGCCGTGAAGCCAGCCGCAAGGTGCCCGCTCCGACTGGTATAGCCCAGGTTGCCGCCCGTAACCATTTCACGAATCGCCTGGCGGTTGTCGAGTTCGGTAGGCGTGCGGTGGAAACCAGTCAGCTGAAAACCCGACGAAAACTCATCGAACTGCGCCAGCGAGTCCGTGGCCTGCTGCACGTTGGCATCTACCCGCTTCCGCGACACGAAAGCCGTGGCCCGCACCGTGGGCGTGAGCAAAACCGTAGCCGCCGCACCCCGAAAAAACGTGCTTTCCAGCACCGACGAGTACGGCCGTATCCCCACCGAACTGCGGCGCAACGTGGTAATGGTTTCGGCGCCCTTGCCTACTTGCAGCCCCGACGAGAGCAGTAGCCCCTGCCCAAATTGCAGCTGGTAGTCGCCAACGGCCAGCGTCTTTAGATTTCCGCGCTCCTGAATCAGCGCGTGCGCCGACAGAAAATCGGGGCCGTAGCGGCGGGTTTTAGTGTTCCACGTGAACTGCTCGCCCGCGTCTTTCTCGGCCGTTACCCCGAAGCTGAAATCCTTGGGGTGGCTCACGCGGTAGCGCACCAACAGCTTATCGGGCGAGCCCAAGTAGCGCGTAGGACCCTTGCCGAGACTATCGAGCGGGGTCTCCGTGTACCCTTTGCGCGTTTGCAACACCCGCTCGTAGCGCAGAAAAAGGGCGTTGTTGTCTTCCTTATATACCCGTTGCCAAAGCGGACCGCGCAGGGCGTTAGCGCCGCCAGCCGTTTGCACCGTCACGAAGGGCGCTATCCGGTAAATGCTGCGCACGTCGAAGCTTGGCACGGCTTGCAGCTCGTAGAGCGTGAGCAGAGGCCCTCGCTGCTTGCGGTAGCTAAGCAGGCTGCTGATTTGATTTTCTGACAGCAGCAACAGGCCGCGCAGCTCCTCACGGGTGGCGTTGTTGAGGTTGAGCGGCGTCTGGTAGTATTGCAGCAGCGTTTCGTAGAGGTCCTCGTACGGCACCTGGTCGCTCTGAATTTCAGCAAACAGCTCCTGCGTGAGCCGGTCCAGATCGGCGGGTGGGCGGACGTATTCCTGGGCCCGCGCCACGCCCGCAGTCAGCAGCAACGCCGCCAGCAGCATCCCCGTCCGACGACATCCACGTGAGCTGGATAGTGCTGGTAAAACTATCTGCGCGGAAGTCAAAGCGCCGCTTTGGGGTGCACAGAACCTGCTCATGGCTGCTTGGCTAGAGAAATGCCCAGACTCAGGTGCTGGCTCAAGCCCAACGCCGCGTGCCAGGCCGCCGCATAGTCTATCTGCAAGGCGCCGGCCCGGAAACCTACGCCACCGGTAGTTTCCTCCGTGAGCGTGCGCAGCCCGGCCCGCAGCGCCAACTTCTCAATGACACGGTACTCCAGACCGGCTTTGAAGTCGGCGCTCTGCTCCACTTCCTTTTCGGTCTCGACGTTGAGCAGCACCTTCGCAGTGGGCCGATACGACAGCCCCGCTTTGAGCACCGTGGGCACCCTCTCCCGCTGGTAGTCGGCCAGCTTGGCTTGGTTGAGGTTGTAGAGGTAGGCGCCGAAAACCAGCCGCTTGGGAATCAGCTCGGCTTGCCCGCCCAATGAAAGGGCCAACGTACGCTTGCTGCCCAGCCCCTCGATGCTGACCTGTAGCATATCTACCCGCGCACCTATGCTTATTAGCCCGCCGCGGTAGCCATAACCGGCTCCTAGGCGTTGCTCGCTGTAGAGCTTACCTCCGAAACGCTCGGCTTCGAAGCCCACCACCCCGTGGCGGGCCTGTCCTTTTTCTACCCCGCCTATTGGCACGGCCGCCGCCAAGGCTACCGTGTTCAGGGCCGACAGTAAGTACCTGTTTTCGGCATACACGCCCACGGCAGGAGCCTGGAGCTGCCCCAGCCCCGCCACGTTGTTGCCAATGGCCCACACGTCGCTTAGTGTGACGGAAGCATTGCCGAGTGCTGCCGCGCGCGCCCCGCGAGTGCCGGGCCCATTACCCTGGGCGGCACCCGAAAACGTCAACAAAAGCAAGCAAACACCGAGAAAGTAGTCTTTCACCATATAATATATTGTGATCCAGATTAAAAGTAATGGATAATAGTGCAGTCGTCCTAATGTCCAACCGCATTATATTTTATTACCACGGATTGTGTTGTACAGACGAATGCTTATCCATTCCACGATTATTGTCTTAGTAATACTCTAGCTCCAATGCTCGGCAGCCGAACTTGTAGTGTAGGCACGGCCCCATACCGTGCAGAGTACCCCCTGCCCGTCCGAGCGTAGGTACTCGGCGTGCGCGTCCAGCACCGCCGCGTCGCGCAGCATCCAGAGCAGCAACGCTAAGCAACACCCCACTAGACAGAATGCCCTCTTCTGACCCGGTTCGGAAGAGGGCATTCTGTCTAGTGGGGTGTTGCTTAGCGTTCGAGTACGCCGGTCACCTGTCCAATGAGAGCAATGTGCTCCCGTAGCTTGACTTTCTCCAAGTGGTCTACCGTCTCTCTTCCACCTAGCGCCAGCAACGGCACGTAGCCGAAGCATTCGTCAAAGGCGGGTTCGCCAAGCCGTTCGCGGGCCGCTGGATATGGGTCCCAAAGCAAATCGTGTTTTAAATACTCGTCATCAATGAGGTTGCGAAACAGTAATTTGAAGTTTTTAGCAACGCTATTTGTATTGCCATGACGGTAGTCTACGAGCACTAAATAGCCACGCTCCCATACGAGCAGATCACCCATTGCCGTAGCAAACAGAACGAGAGGGGTGGCAGTTGAGGGGGCAGGTGTACTTGTATGTTGGTAAGTATCCGCTAACAGGTCAGTATAATCGTTGGGGTTAACGATCTTCAAATACCCGTCGCAAAAGGTACCAAAACCATACTGCTCCCACACCTCTAACAGTTCGGCCGGTATCAAGTCCCGATACTGTGCAATCAACTCAGGCGTGGGCTTGTCAATGATAGTGTAAGCAGGAAAACGAGTCAGTAGTTTGGCAAACATAGTTGAGGAATTAGTAGGTGAGAGAGACAATTAAGCTATTGGCAGGAGGATGTTGAGGTAGGTGCTTTCGCGCTGCTGCTGGCTCATGCCCGCAGCATGGGCGCGAATTTGCCGGTCGATGGCCTTGATGCGTGTCGGCCATTGCCCACCGATGGCAAAGTTAACGCGCGCATCACCCATGCCCGTAATCAGGTGGGGATGGCCGCCCGCTACCTGGTCCGGGTCGTGCAGCGCCGTTTGCGTCTTCAACCATTGCTCCGCTTGTGCAGTGGCCTCATCACGGGTCAAGTCTTCATCTTCAGCTTGCAGTTCATCAATTTTATCTCTTAATGCGTTTTCTCGCGCCGCTTTCTGTGCCGCGTCGCCCGTTGGGTCCCGGCCGTCGCCCTTCTGATTTTTCAGGGCCAGGTAGTGGTCACGGTTGGCGAGGAACTCGGCCACGGTCAGCCGGTTCATGCCCTCCTGCTGGCCCTTCACCTGGCGGGTGAACTCCACCAGGTCCATGTCGGGCTTGCCTTTCTTACGAGGCGTGACCTTAAATGGCGGGTCGCCCGTGACCAGCGGTATGCGCGGCACCGGGGGTGGCGTGCTGACACCGGGCGGGGGCACTACGGCGGCGGGCTGTAGGCATAGCTGCGGGGCGCGGGCATGACAAACGGCGCCGCGCTGCCTGCCGGCCCATCTCTACAGCACAAGAGTGCCCCCTTCTGAAACTGTGCAGAAGAGGGCACTCTTATTGAGAAAACAAAAGAGAATTAGGCAACTTCTGGACCCTCTACCAATCCTTCCAAGAAAGCCGTGAAAGACGGCGCTAAAAAGTACACACCTTGGCCGTAGTCGAGTGGGACGGGCGGGGTAGACTCATCCGTTTCTTCATCATATTCATATTCCGGCGGCACATACGATTCGTGGCTGATGTAGTAAACCGCTCCATAATCCTGCGGGCCTACGCTCAGCACAAACTGGTCGCCGCCTGTTTCATTCGCGAAGGGAACCAAGTCATCGTGTAGATCATCTCGCAATGCGTCCAAACTTAGCTCTATCGAGCCCGTTCCGCCACCTACTGACTTGAACTTGTTAACGCTATATTTTCGGTCAGCAGTGTAGAAGGTATCCCGGCTTGGATACCCACCATTGTACAGTAGTAGATGAGCTTTGTAGTCTTCTGGTAGTTTGAAGCTATACTGTTGCTCAATTGCTTCAAAGTGAGACTGTGTAGCCGGTTCAGGGCTTGAGCGGACAAAAGTGATATCAGCCATATTAGTCGTAGAGTTTTTGACCAATGTGTTTATTCACTTGGTCACATGAACCATAATGTACGAAGGTTCGCTCGTGTGCATCTTCTGTCACCAATTCCATAGTGCAGGTACCATAGGGCGGATGCGGCGGTGGAAAGGGTTTATAGTCATCGCGGTGGTGCCACGTGTAACCATCTGGCGCTTTATGATTTGGTAGTCCTTGTGCTTGAACTACGCCAAGTAGCCCAGCTGCTCGGTTAGCTCGCAGGAAATCACTATCCCGGCTACCCATCATTTCAATTACCACGACATTCTTCTGGTTGCCCGTCACAGGATACATATGTGGAGTACCAACGAAGGTCGGTTCTCCACTTAGCGTAAGCGGTATACGAAGTACACCTTTGCGCGTGCCGATGACGTTGTAGGATTTTTGCTCCTGGGCATCGTACACGGCCACCACCTTGCCTCGCTCATCGACGCGATAGGTGAACGGGTCCCCGTCCACCGTAAACTCGGTCATGCGGTGTTGCTTGAGGAAGGTGAACTTCTTCTTTTTAGACGCATCATTCCGCTCCCAGCGGTCTTTGATGATGTCTGCCCATTCGGCGGCTGTTACGTGCACCTGTTTATGGTCAGGCGACGGATTAGGAACGGGCGCGGGCAGATGGGGCGGAATATCAGGATTGACCACCGGGGCCGCCACAGGCGGGGGCGCGGCCACAGGTGCGGGCGGGCCGCTGTAGGCATAGCTGCGCGGCGCGGGCATGACAAACGGCCCGATGCTGCCCGCCTCGCGGCCCATCTCCACCGGGGCCAGCGCAAAATGCATCCGCCAGCTCGGCATCTTGCCGTCCGTGCCCCGGCTGTCGAACTCCTCGCGCACATAGCACACCGTACATGAGCGGCCCCACACCGTGCAGAGCACGCCCTGCCCGTCCGTGCGGAGGTACTCCACGTGCGCGTCGAGCACCGCCGTATCGCTGCACATCAGATGCAGCAACTGCTGGTAAGTGGCGTGGTCGAGAAGGCTGGTGGTGAAGCGCCAGCGCCGGAAGCGCACTTTACTGCGCGGCCGACCCCTAAAGTCAATTTCCTGCTCCCAGGTGTGCTGGCTTTGGTCGAGCGGAATTTTGAGCGCGGCACCTAAATGCAGAAAGGCTTCCAAAGAAGGTGTTTGCATAGAAAAACGGATGAATAAGCGTGATACATAGATAAAGCCGCTTGTTACCCCCGGCGCCAGTCGTCTTCATTATCGGGGTCAGGAGCCGGGTCGCCGAGGTCTTGCCGGGCGAGCAGCTCGCCGAGGCGGTCCAGGTCGTCGGGGTCGCAGAGGTTCAGCTGGTAGGGGTCGTCTTCGCGCCAGAGCGGTTTAATGCCGGGGCCAAAGGCGATGGAGCGGCGCGTCTCGGTGTTAGTAAGCGAGTGGCTGATTTCCAGCACCCAGCACTGCTCCAGGACCGCTATAAAGTCATCGCCCAGGTCGTAGAGCGCGCCGTTCTCATCCTCGGCCAGATTCAACATGCCATTTGATGAGCCGGGCGCTACCGAAAGCGCGAACTCCACCAGCCGCTCCCCGTTGGCTAGGCGCTGCCGTACTGTGTTGAGCCAATCCCAGGCGTTTTTCATAGCTTTCTCAGGAAGTCAAACGTGATATAAGACTAAAAATTAACAGCGGCAAGGTAGGCATTCCGCATCAGAAAGCCCGTTTTTGGCTGCAAGGCCCTCCTCGTCACGACACAATGCCCCGCGTACACGTGCGCGGGGCATTGTGTCGTGACGCATAGGGGCGCTTACTCGTATTTCGGGCATCGTGTCGTGACGCGAAGGGCAACGTACACGTGCGCGGGGCATCGTGTCACGACGATCTAGGAAAACTCAACTATTCTATCTATCTCGTTGCTATTGTTCAACTTCTTACTCCTTATTTCTCATGATCAACCATTTCTTGAGCAATCCTTTTCTCAATTCGCCGCTCGGCAACCGGCGCTTCGCCGAGTACGCGGCCAGCCACTTGGAGCGGGTGCGCGCCGCCAATGCCGACGGCGTATTTGCGGCGCTTATTGCTCCCACTGAGGCCGCTCACAAAGCATTCCTGGAGGCACTTCGCACCACGGCTACCGCCCAGGCACAGGGCCAGAGCAAGCGCCTCACCAACAACGAGGCCATCAAGCAGCTCACCCGCTTTCTGTCGCGCAAGGCCGGTGTGCTGGCCGACCTTTTCACCAGTCCCGACGGCAAAATCCGGGGCGAAGACACGGCCGCTTACAAAGCTTTTTACCCCCAGGGAGTAAGTGAGTACACCCGCGCCGACAAGGCCGACATTGAGACCCTCGGCAACCGCTACGCGGGCATTGCGCGGGCGCAGGCCGATACTGTGGGCGCCAAGCTGGAAACCGACGTGCGCGCCCTGGTGAAACAAGTAGTGGATTCGCGTAGTGAGCAGCTACGGGAGGCGGGCAACGCCTCCGATGGCAGCCAGCAGGGCGCGAAGGAGCGCGAGGCGCTGGCCGTACAACTGTTCGAGAACCTGCTCTCGTTGTTGCTGCATCATAAAACCGACCCGGAGGCCGTGGCCGCCTATTTCAACCAGGGCCTGTTGCGCCGCCGCAGCCCCCTGCCCGACCCCATAAAGAATAGTACCCTAGCTTATGTAAAAAGCCCCGTTGCTGCGTCAGCAACGGGGCTTTTTGCGTGTTGGGTTGGGCAGAGTGCAACCAGCCTACATACCAGCAGCGCCTTCTTTGTTCTTTTTCTTTTTGACTTTGGTTTTCTGCCCGTCCTCGGTCTTCACTTTCATTTTCTCCACGTCGCTTAGGTCGGCGGTGGAAGCCGAAGCCGTGGCGGCGGGGCCCACGCCGGGGTTGGGGCCGTTGTTGACTACGGTCATCTCGTCTACGATATGCTTGGCGCCGCCGAGCTTCTCAATGCACCACAGCACGTAGCGAATGTCGGCGTTGATGCAGCGTTTCAGCTCCGGGTCGTAGGCCAAGTCGCCGGTCATGGCTTCCCAGTTGCCGTCGAAGGCCAGGCCAATCAGCTCGCCGCGACCATTGATGACGGGGGAGCCGGAGTTACCGCCCGTGATGTCGTTGTCGGTGATGAAGGCGACGGGCAGGTTGCCGTCCTTATCGGCGTAGCGGCCGTAGTCTTTCTGCTTGAGCAGGTCCAGCTCCTTCTGCGGTACCACGAACTCCGGGTTGGTGGGGTCTTCTTTCTCCACTATGCCTTGCGCGGTGGTTTTGTAGTCGTAGCGCACGGCGTCGCGGCCTTTGTAGGGGCGCACGGTGCCGTAGCTCAGCCGGATAGTGGAGTTGGCATCGGGCGAGTACACTTTCTGGCTGTTCTTCTCGCGGAGCGCCGCCACGTAGAGGCGGTTGGCACGGGCCAGGCTGCTTTGCAGGGCCTGCATTTTGGGCAGGATATTCTGCGTGTAGTTCAGGTACACCGAGTTGAAGGTTTTGAAACCTGGGTCGGCTTCGAGCTTGGCCAGCGTGGGGGCAGCCAAGAAGGCATTCACCTTGGCTTCGGAAGTCAGCAAGGAATTAGCAAACACGTAGTCGGCGTACTTCTGCAGGGAACCGCCGTACTGCTTTTGCACGGTCTGGAATACGTCGGGCTGCTGCTCCTTGGGCACGTCCTTCATATAGAGACCCATCAAGGCGGTAAACACCTTTTTATCGGTGGCGGCATTGTAGTCCTTGAAATACTCCGCCACCGGCTCCTTCAGGTCCGTAACGGCTTTTTGCAGCGTGGCTTTATCGGCGGGCGTGGTTTTAAGGGCCATGTAGAGCGGCAGCATGCGCGAGGCCAGCGTCACGATTTCCGTCCCGAAAGCGGCTTCGTTCACGTACTGGGCGCTGAGGTTGTACTCCCGAATGCCCGCGTACGCCTTATTAATAGTATTGAGGGCGTCGCCGTACTGCTGGGCGCGGGCGGGCTCCTGGGCAATCCACTTCATGAGGTCATTCTCCTCGGCTTTCTTAGCGTCTACGGTTTTCAGGCGCTTCATGCCTTCGTTCTGACCGATGAAATACTTCCAGTAGTTGGCGATGTTGGCGTACTTGGAAGCGTACTTCAGGCGCAGGGCCGGGTCCTGATCCATGTCTTCCTTCCACAGCTTGAGGCGGGTGTCGCGGAGCTTGATGCGGGCGGGGTTGGTTTGGTCGAGCGTGAGCTGCAAACCGGCGGCGGGCAAGAACCGCTGCGTGCGGCCCGGAAAGCCAAACACCATCGCGAAGTCGCCCTCATTGATGCCTTGCAGACTCACGGGCAAGTGTTTTTTAGGCACGTACGGCACGTTGTCGGGGCTGGGGCCGGCGGTGGGCTTGTTGTCTTTGGAAGCATACACCCGGAACATCGAGAAGTCGCCGGTGTGGCGGGGCCACATCCAGTTGTCGGTGTCGCCGCCGAACTTGCCTACGGCTTCCGGCGGGGCTCCTACGAGGCGCACGTCGCCGAAGCGCTGGTACACGAAGAGGTAGTACTCGTTGCCGCCGAACATATCGCGCACGTAGGCTACATACTGGCCGTTTTCCTTGGCGGCGTCGCTCATTTCCTTTTGGCGCTTCTGCACCGTGGCTACGCGCTCCTGCTCGGGCGTCTGGGGCGTAATGCCTTCCAGCACCTTGCCGGTCACGTCTTCCATGCGCACCAAAATGTCCACGAACAGACCCGGATTCTGCTTTTCCTCGGCTTTAGTGGCCGCGAAGAAGCCGTTTTGCAGGATGTTGTTCTGCGGCGTGCTGTGGCTCTGAATGGCGTCGTAGCCGCAGTGGTGGTTGGTGAGAAGCAGGCCCTGGTTGCTCACGAACTCGCCGGTGCAAAAGCCGCCGAGCTGCACTACGGCATCTTTCAGCGAGGCGTTATTGACGTCGTAGATTTCTTCGGCCGTGAGTTTGAGGCCTTTCTTCTGCATGTCGGCCTGGTTGAGCCGCTTCACGAAGAGCGGCAGCCACATGCCTTCGTCGGCACGGGCCGTGAGCGGCAGCAGCAAGCTTAGCAGCAGGGCGGTGGCCCAGTTGTTTTTGCGCATAACTAATGAGTGGGATGAGGAGGATGGAAGGGCTCGACAATGGCTTGCCTAGCGGTTTTCAAAGCTACAAAAAGGCACTACAACTGCTGGCTGGCTAGCCGCTAAAGACTTTTTCGAAGCAGTGATGTTGCATCTGCGGGTTGACCACGGATTTATTCCGGGCCATTTCCAGTTATTTGCTCCTATGTCTTTCTTGTTCCGTCGGCTTTTTCTGGGGGTACTCTGGGTGTATCGGTATTTGATTTCGCCGCTCACTCCGGCTTCCTGCCGCTACACGCCCACCTGCTCGGCCTACGCCGTGCAGGCCATCGAAAAGCACGGCCCGTGGCGCGGGGGCCGGCTGGCCTTGCGCCGCATAGCCCGCTGCCATCCCTGGGGCGGCCACGGCTACGACCCCGTGCCCTAAGCCGCGTTGCTCTTACTACGGCTGCCTTTGTTTCGCTACTACTCGGCCGCACTTTCTCCCGTATAAGGCCGACCCATTGCCGCCGAGGCCCAAAAGCCTGGCCTATTTCCTTCACCTCTGTTCTTTCCTGATGTCCAGAATCTTCCTGCTTGCTCTCAGTTTCACTACGCTGCTCCATACGGCCTGCTCCCAAGCCCAGAGCGACACTGCCAACGACTCGAACGACGGGCCCAAGACGGAGAAGAAAAAAGGTAAGAAGGACAAGAAAGACAAGAAGGATGATGCTGGCGCTAGCGCCGCCGACTTGACGCCGGTGGGCGAGTTGCAGGGTGGCGTGCCAGAAAGCTCGGGCCTGGCCCACGGTGGCCGGCCCGGCACGTTCTACACCAACGGCGATGCTGGCAACTCTCCTATTCTCTACCTCATCAACGAGCAAGGCGAACTGCTCGGCCAACGGGAGCTGCCCGTACCCAATGTAGACTGGGAAAGCCTGGCCGACGATGGCCAAGGCACTCTATTCGTGACGGACGCGGGCAACAACGAAAACGTGCGCCGCAACCTGGTTGTCTACCGCGTCAACCCCAGCCAGCCCGACCAAGTCGGCAAAATCAACTTCCGGTATCCTGATCAAGCGGCCTTTCCGCCGCCCAAGGAAGAGCGTAACTTCGACTGCGAAGCTTCTCTCTGGCACGCAGGCAAGGTGTATTTGTTCACCAAAGACCGGGCCCAGCAAAGCACGAGCAAGGTATACACGGTGCCCGACCAGCCCGGCTCCTACACGGCCGAGCTAGTAACCAAGCTCCGCGTTGCCGGCGAAGTCACCGACGCCGACCTGAGCCCCGACAGCCACCGGCTGGCCTTACTAGGCCGGGAAAAGCTGTATTTATTTGAAGGCACCGACCTCGCCAGTGCGTTGCAAGCCACGCCCCAAACCGTATCCCTGAAAGGCGCGGGCCAAACCGAAGGCGTCCTCTTCCTTGACAACAACACGCTGCTCATCAGCACGGAACAAGGGGCACTGTACCGCTACAAGCTCTAGCTCATACATGCTCCAGAGCAAACGAAAAAGCTGCCTTCTGCAAGCAGAGGCGGCTTTTTCGTTTGCTGTAGCGCTACTTGGTCTGAGCAACTTTCTTGTTAGCTGCCTCTTCCTCTTCCAGATCCCGGGGGGCATAGCCGTAGGGGTTTTTTGGATCTTTGCCAGCGCGCCACAGCACCCACAATCCCACCAGAATCAGTGGAATACTCAGAATCTGGCCCATATTGAGCGGCAGCTTGTCTTCGAAGGCCTCCTGGTTTTCTTTTAGAAACTCGCCCAGGAATCGTTGCGTGAAGAGCAACACTACAAAAAGTCCGAAAAGTAGCCCACGCGGGGTTCGGTCCTTAGTACGATTCCACATGCCATATAGCACCAGCAGCAGCACAATGCAGAAACTAGCTTCGTAGAGTTGCGTGGGGTGGCGCGGCACGGCCATCGGAGAGTCGGGTGCAACGGGAGTGCCTTCGGGCTCCAAACGGTAGGTGAGACTTCCGTCAGTACGCTTCGCTGGTTGCGCCGCTACCTGCACCGCGCCAGGAGGTAGTGGCCGCACAACCGGCTGGAAATGGTCGGCGTCGCGCACGAATACGAAGCCCCAGGGCTTGTCCGTTGGCTCACCCACAATCTCGGAATTCATCAGATTGCCTACCCGAATCATGGCTCCGCCTAGCGCCACTACAATCACAATCCGGTCGAGCACCCAGAGATAATCAAACTTATTGTTGCGAGCGAAAAGCCAGGTTGCCAACAGGATACCGATGGTAGCACCGTGGCTAGCCAGGCCGCCTTCCCAAATTTTGAAAATGTCCCAGAAATGCTCCGCGTTGAAGTAGGAGCCGGGGTCGTAAAACAGTACGTGGCCCAAGCGCGCCCCCAGGATGGTGCCCACCAGCATGTAGATGGTGATGGTGTCGACCCAGCGCGGCGATACTCGCTCCGACTTGTAAATGTGCGACAAAATGAATGTGCCGAACACGAAGCCCGACATAAACAGCAGCCCGTACCAGCGCAACGTCAGAGGTCCTAGTTTAGCCAGAATGGGGTCGATGTTCCAGGTGATATAAGCGAGGAAGGAAAGCATAGTTACGAAAAGGTGAAAAGGACCCAAAAGTACTCAGACATTCGGTTTGCGGCTCTGCAAACCGCTCTCTAGCTCAAGTGCCAACACAAGCGGTGCGTAATGGCAGAAACCGATCAGCGAGTTGGTAAAGGTGTTTGCTGGCCGTCAGGATAAAGTTGGTATGGGTTGGCAGGCGTAGCTGAGCGCAGTACGGCGCCGTCGCCGCTAAGCAGCAGTAGCAACCCGAGCATGACGGCATAGCTGGGCCAGCGCAGCCAGGTATGCAACGGTCGGCGCTCCATTGCGGCCTCACCGACGAGCCGGGCGCGTACCCGGCTATAAAAGAACGGCTGAGGCTGAGTAGGTTGTTGGGCACGCCATTGGTGCAGCAGGTTTTCCCATTCTTCATCAGCAGTAGGGCGAGTAGCGGGATCAGGCATGACGCGGGGAAAGATTAAGATGATTGCGAAGGGTTTTGCGGGCGCGAAACAACAGGGATTCTACGGCCGGCACAGTGGTGTTAAGAACCGCAGCTATTTCCTCATAGCTCAATTCCTGCTCGTGACGCAACGTAAAAGCCACTTGCTGCTGGCTAGGCAGCCGAGCAATGTGCGCGAGTAAAAGCGCCAACTGCTGCTGCCCTTCCAGTTGCGCCTGCGGGTGCGCATGATCAGGCGGCTCGTGTAGCACTTTGTTGTCGAAACCCAGCAGGCTGGTGAAATAGGCAAAGCGCTTTTGGGCCCGGGCCCGCTGCTGGTGTTTCAGAGCCCGCGAGGTAGCCAACCGGTAGAGCCAGGTACTGAGCGCGGCTTCGCCCCGAAACCGGCCAATTGTTTGGTACACTTCCACAAACACTTCCTGCGCCACGTCTTCGGCCTCTTCCGGCGACCGTACTAAAGCTACTACTGTGCGGTATATACGATTCTGGTATCGCTCCACCAGCGTGCGAAACGCCGCCTCACTGCCCTGTTGCAACTGCGCTACCAGTTCGGCATCGGCGGAAGCAGCGAAGCCCTCCGCAGCAGGTACGGCGCCGTGAGTGGTAGGCAGCGGAAGTGTATACACCAGTGAAGCGAAAACCAAAGAATAGAGACAACACCTACTCAGCGCCTGGCCTTTCCCGCGACTAGTGAGGTTATGCCTGCTTAGGCCGAGTTCGCGCGTAAAACTTGCGCCCACTCTTCTCCATTATGTATAACAATCTGACCTACAAGCCAGTATTTTACAAAAAGCAACGCTCTTCTGATGCTCGGTCAAAATCTACCAAGCAACTACAGCTTGCCTAGTTCCTCCGTATAGCCGCCGCTCAAGATGGGAAAGCGCAGCCAGGAACGTGGGTCTACGTTGTAGTCGTCGAGGTGGAAGCTGGGGGCGTATCGTTCGCGCTTCCACTGGTTGCGGCTCCAGAGGCTGTAGAAGCGCTTCACGTAGGTTTTCAGCAGCTCCGGGTCGGTGGTGGCTTCTTCCTGCGTGAGCGTGGCGAGTACTTGCTGCGGGCTGAGCCGGTCGTAGAAGGCCAGTCGTTCGATGCGGTTGAGCAAGATGTAAGGCATTAAGTCTCGCTCGTCGGTTTGCTTTTCTTCCAGCGGGCGCAGTTCGGCGGTGGGTTGCAAGCTGTTGACGTGGCGCAGCGCGGGGTAACCTAGCTCCTGCTCGGCCCACACCAGCCATTTCTTCACGAAATCTTTGTCAACGCCCGCGATGGGCGAGATGGAGCCGGCCGTGTCGCCGTCCATGGTGCAGTAGCCCACGCTGGCCTCGGAGCGGTTGGAGGTGGTGATGAGCAGGCAGTTCTGCACGTTAGCCAGCAGCCAGATAGCCGGGGCCCGCACCCGCGCCTGAATGTTTTGCAGCGCCAGATCGTCGGTTTTCCAGGTCAGCTCCCGGCTCAGGGCTTGCTCAATCTTGCCTACGTAGCCATTCACCTCGGAATCGATTTCCCAGTTGTAAAACACTGCGCCCAACGAATCAGCCAACTCTTTAGCCGAGTTGAAAGTGTCGTCGGAGGAATTGACGGTGCCCTGGTAGGCGCAGGTGAGCAGCCGCGTGGTTAGCTTCTTGTTGATTGTTTTTTGCTCTTCGTCGGGGTTGCTCAGCGAAGCATCTTTGGGTCCGGGCATCTGCTGGTCGGGCACGGGCGCGACGGGGCTAGCCAGTTGCGCTATTTCGTCGGCGGTGAAGCAGCCGGAGCGGCGCATAAACTCGGCCGTTCCTACTTCCCCGCAGCCCAGTCGCACCATTTCCGCTACCGCCACCGCGCACATGCAGGAGTCGGCGCCGCCGCTCAAACTCAGTACGAAGCCCCGGCTGCGCGCCTTCCGCATGTAGTCGAATAACGCTAGGCTCAGGGCTTGATTCAGCTCCCGGTACTCGTCGGGTGCGGGCAGCGGCGTAATATCCGCGGCCGGCTCTAAGTCAGTTGTGAAATCCACGTCGGCATACTCCAAATCCACTTCCTTGAAGCTCATGAGCTGGTTACGCTGCAACAGATGGCCGTTGCGCGCCACCAGAATCTCGCCGTCGTAGGTGATGCGGCCCGCTTCGTTGCCGAGCAGGTTAGCGTAGAGGTAGGTGCAGTGGAAGTTACGCGAGGCCTTCAGCACCAATTGATAGCGCAAATCGGTCTTGCTCATGGCAAAGTGGCTCGCCGACGGATTCACAATCAAATCCACGCGCCCCATGAGCCGGCAGGCGGGCCGCACGTTGTCGGGCCGCCAGGCATCCTCGCAAATCTCGAAGCCGAATTTCACGCCCTGATGCTCGAAAATCAGGTCCCCGAGCGTCCACTCTTCTCCTTCCCACTGCACGGTAGTGGTTTCGCCGGCCGGCCACGGATGGAAGAAGCGCGGCTCGTAGTGCACCCCGTCGTTGGCGAGAAACTGCTTGGCCGCAAAACCCAGAATCTGCTCATCTCGGAGCACAGCGGCCGTGTTGTAGGTACGGTGATGGAGCCGCACCGGCAGCCCCACCACCACGCAGATACCATCAGTCCAGGGCCGCACCTGCTGCAAATGCGCCAGCGCCGATTCGGGCAGCCAGTCACTCAGAAACAGGTCTTCGCAGCCGTAGCCAGTAAGGCAAAGCTCCGGCAAACACAGCAGCTCCACCCCCGCCGCTTTGGCTTGCTCTATTGCCTCGCGGATGGTTCGCAGGTTGTGGGTCCAGTCGAAGGGAATTTGGTTGAGGGCGGCGCCGGCTATTCGCATAAGTCAAGGGGTTTATCCTGCAAAACAACTCCTTTCTCAGGATTGTGTTGTCTTCCTCTGCGTCTTCTGCGAAAACTTCTGCGCCCTCTGCGGGCTAAATCGTAACAACGGTTTAGCCCGCAGAGGGCGCAGAGGAAGGCGCTGAGGGCGCAGACCGTTCTATACTCCCAACGAAGTCAATGCCCGCTCGGCGGCTAGTTGCTCGGCTTGTTTTTTCGAGAGGCCCATGCCAGTAGCTACGGCTTCACCATCAAGCAAGACGGTAGCCGAAAACTCCATGACGCCGCCGGGGCGGGGCTCGCCGGTGAGGTCGTAGCGAATGGCTTTACCATTGCGCTGGGCCCACTCAATAAGCTTGCTCTTGAAGTTGGCCGTGGTTTCGGTGAGGGATTTCACGTCCACGTAGGGCTTCACGAGGCGGCTGAGCACGAATTTACGGGCCGCCTTGTAGCCTTGATCGAGGTAAACAGCGCCCACTAATGCCTCTAGTGCATTACCGTTCACGGAGCGCGAACGGGCAGCGCGGCCCTGACCGGCGTCCAGTTGCACCAGCTTGTCGAGGCCCAGCTTGAGCGCCAGGGAGTTGAGGCTTTCCCGGTTCACGATGCGGCTGCGCATCTCCGTCAGGAAGCCTTCCTGCTCGTACGGAAACTTGCGGAACAGATATTCGGCCACTACGGTGCCTAGCACGGCGTCGCCGAGAAACTCCAGCCGCTCGTTGCTTTGGTGCCGCCCGGCCGCAGTCTGCTGCTTCACCACCGACGAGTGGGTGAAGGCCAAATGGTAAAGCCGCACGTTTTGAGGCGTGCGGCCCGTTACCGTAGCAATAGCCTGGCGGAAGGCCTTGTCCTGGCCCAGCAACCGCCGAAAAAACCCGAACAAGGGCAAGCGGCTCATTACAATTACTCCTGAAACTTACGGAACACCACCGACGTGTTGTGCCCGCCAAACCCGAACGTGTTGCTCATCGCCACGGTTATTTCCCGTGGCTGCGCTTGGTTGAAAGTGAAATTCAGCCGCGCGTCCAGTTCGGGGTCGTCGGTGAAGTGGTTGATGGTGGGTGGAATCACGCCGTTTTGAATGGCGAGGATGCTGGCTACTGCCTCAATCCCGCCCGCACCACCGAGCAAGTGGCCGGTCATGCTCTTGGTAGAGCTGATGTTGAGGTTGTAAGCATGGTCCCCAAACACCTTCTGAATGGCCTTGATTTCGGCACCGTCGCCGAGGGGCGTGCTGGTACCGTGGGTGTTGATGTAGTCCACTTCTTCGGGGCTGATGCCGGCATCGCGCAAGGCATTCTGCATCACCAGCACCACGCCTTCGCCGGTCGGGTCCGGGGCCGTGATATGGTAGGCATCCGACGACAAGCCCCCGCCGATGATTTCGGCGTAGATCTTAGCGCCGCGGGCCACTGCGTGCTCGTAGGCTTCGAGCACCAAGGCGCCCGCGCCTTCGCCAAGCACGAAACCGTCCCGATCCTTATCGTAGGGTCGGGAGCCGGTGGCGGCATCGTCGTTTCGCTCGCTCATGGCCTTGAGAGCATTAAAGCCTCCCACGCCGGCTTCCGTGATGGCTGCTTCCGAGCCACCGGTCACCATCACGTCGGCCATGCCGAGGCGGATGAAGTTATAAGCTGTTACGATGGAGTCAGACGAGGAAGCGCAGGCCGAAGTCGTTACGAAATTAGGTCCGCGGAAACCGTTCTTGATGGAGATGTTGCCCGACGAGCTGTCAGCAATCATCTTCGGAATGAAGAAGGGATTGTAGCGCGGTGTACCGTCGCCCTTGGCGAAGGTGAAGCACTCTTCTTGGAAGGTTTTCAGCCCGCCGATGCCCGAGCCCCAGATAACGCCCACACGGTCCTTGTTGACGCCATCGAGCAGGCCGGCATGTTGAATGGCCTCGTCGCTGGCTATCACAGCAAACTGCGTGAACAGATCCATCTTCCGACCTTCCTTGCGGTCGAAATAGTCGTCTGCGCTGTAGTTCTTCACTTCGCAGGCGAAGCGGGTCTTGAACTTGCTGGCGTCGAAGCGGGTGATGGGCGCCGCGCCGCTTACCCCTTGGCGCAATCCTTCCCAATACGCCGGGACGGTACTACCAAGCGGTGTTATGGCACCCAGGCCCGTAACAACAACTCTCCGAAAAGCCATAGGTGGGGCAGAGATTACGAAAAAGGTAGAAAAGCAAAACGGCCGGCGGCAGGCCGGCCGGAATGCGGAAAAAGTAGAAGTAAGTATGAGGTATTGACTAATGAGGTAAAACCCCAAAGCGTAGAATTTCTCAATACTCAATTCCTCATACTTAGTGCTAGCTGCTTATTTGGCGTGCTCTTCGAGGTAGCTGATAGCCTGGCCCACGGTGCCGATGTTTTCGGCTTGGTCGTCTGGGATGGACACGTTGAATTCCTTTTCAAACTCCATAATCAGTTCCACCGTGTCGAGCGAGTCGGCACCCAGGTCGTTGGTGAACGAAGCCTCAGGAGTTACTTCCGACGCCTCTACGCCCAGTTTGTCGATGATGATGGCCTTTACTTTTTCTGCAATTTCAGACATTTCCGTGGGGGTTTAGAGAAAACTCGCCACAAATAACACCATCTTCCCTAACATTTTCAAACATCCCCCCCGAATCTTACCGCTGCAAGATTCCAACGGCGGCGGTTCATTTCGCATAGCAGCGTGCGTAATTTTGCCTGCCTCTGCTTTGGCATCCGCTCATGAAAACCCTCACCCTGGACGTAGAATACGAGTGCGACTTCGACCTGTTCGGGGTGGTGTCATCGAGCCGGGAGCATACGCTGGCTTGGCAACTCAACCAGGCGTTGCGCCTGCGTCTGGTGAAGCAGCAAGACCTTATCTATGAGCTCTTCAGCCAGGGCCGGCTCGTCATCAGCAACTATCTGCACGCCACCGAGCACCTCACGCTACGCCTGCTGCGCAACCGCTCCATCGACCCGTCCGTTCTGAAAAAACCCTTCCTGGCGCCCGACGTGAAGGAGTACGACTATCTTATTCAGGTGAGCAACGGCAGCGGCTCCCTCGCCGCGGGGCCATTGCTGGCCAGCTTGGCGGCCTTGCCGGTGGTGCAGTACGTATGTCAGTTTGATCCGAATAGCCTGAAGTTTAAAGAAAATCTGCTCTTTTGAACCCGTAATGCCAGGCTCCAGCCTGGTGGGCCGTCCGCGCGCCGTTTGTTTCACCTAACGCCTGTCGTATGGCGACTCGCCAAGCTGGAGCTTGGTGCCTCTTTCTATGGAACCCCGCGTCTCTTTCAATAAAACCAAGATTGTCGCCACCGTTGGCCCCGCTTCCAACACCTACGAAAAGCTGGGCATGCTCATGCGCGAAGGCGTAGACGTGTTCCGCCTCAATTTTTCGCACGGCAGCCACGAAGACCACCTGGCCGTCATCAACACGGTGCGCCGCCTCAACAAGGACATGCGCATGAACGTGGGCCTGCTTCAGGACTTGCAAGGGCCTAAGATTCGGCTGGGTGAGGTGGAAGGTGGTGGCGTCGAGATCAAGCCCGGCGACAAGATCAAGCTGGTGTGCGGCGAAAAGGAAATCAGCACGGCCACGCGCCTGAGCACAATTTACCTGGGCCTGGCCCGCGACGTGAAGCCCGGCGATATGATTCTCATCGACGACGGCAAGATTGAGCTGCGCGTGCTGGCCACCGACCGCGACAAGGAAGTGGATGTAGAGGTCATTTACGGGGGGCTCGTGAAGCCCCGCAAAGGCATCAACCTCCCCGACTCCGACGTTTCGGCCCCGAGCATGACGGAGAAGGATATGGAGGACCTCAAGTTTGGGCTGGAGAATGATGTAGACTGGATTGCTCTCTCGTTTGCGCGGCGCGGCGAAGACATCCGTTTTATCAAGAGCCTAATTGCGGAGAGTGGCAAATCGGCCCGCGTTATCGCCAAGATCGAAACGCCGGAAGGCCTCAAGAATCTCGACGAAATCATTGCTCTCACCGATGCCGTGATGGTAGCCCGTGGCGACCTGGGCGTGGAAGTGAAGATGGAAGAGGTGCCCATGGCGCAAAAGCTGATTGTGGAGAAGTGCAACAAGGCCGGCAAACCCGTTATCGTAGCGACCCAGATGATGGAAAGCATGATTACGGCCCCCCGCCCCACCCGCGCCGAAACCAGCGACGTAGCCAACGCCGTGATAGACGGTGCCGACGCGGTAATGCTCTCCGCCGAAACGGCCGTTGGCGCCTACCCGGCCGAGGTGATTCGCTCGATGGTCAATACCATCCTCAGCGTCGAAACCCGCCGCGACTCGCTCTACCACCACTGGTTCCCCATCGACCCAACCTCGCCTTCATTCATGGTTGACAGCGTGCTGTCGGCGGCTTGCCACTTGGCGAAGAACACGGGCGCCAAGGCCATCACCGGCATGACGCACCGCGGCTACACGGCCTTCCAGATTGCCAAGTATCGGCCGAAAGCCAACATTTTCATCTTCACCGACAACCGCTCCCTTCTCACCACGCTCAGCCTGATTTGGGGGGTGCGCGGCTTCTACTACGACCGAATGGTGAGCACCGACAGCACTGTATCGGACATCAAATACGTGCTTACTACCACCGGCCACCTCAACAAAGGCGACGTCTTCATCAACACTGCCTCCATGCCCATCAATGAGAAGGGCAAGACCAACATGGTGAAAGTAAGCGTAGCCTAATTCTCAGGCTCGAAGCTTACTGTCAAGCATATAAAAAGCCCATCTGACGAATCAGATGGGCTTTTTATATCGACTATCCGTCTATTGATGCTGCAAGCGCAAATGCTGCGGTGCCTCGCCGGCAGTCTGTACTTCTACCACGTACACGCCAACTGCCAAGCCTTGCACCGAAATGGTAGCAGTGGTCTGGCCGACCGCCAATTGATGGTTTCGCACGGCACGGCCTAAGCCATCCAGCACCCGAATAGCCGTAGCAGCTCGAACTGGCGCAGGCAGCGTAACGGTTGCCGTTTCGGCAGCAGGATTTGGGTACAGCTGGAAAGTAACTGCCCGCCGCGCGGCCTTAGTAGGCAGCAGCGTACTGAAATTTACGCGACTACCGCAGGTCTGCGTGCTGCCATTCACCGTTCGGCGGAAATAGATGAGACGTTGATCGTATTGTGCGACAGGGCCAACGCCTTCTGCTACCAGCTGCTCCCAGGGTGCATCAATGATTGGGGAGTAGGTACCAGCTCCACCAGGGCCGTACAGTCTTTCCTGCTTAAGCAGCGCGGCTCCCCCGCAAGAACTGCCTGTCCGGTTGGTTACTACCGGATAGCCCATCATTAGGGAGTTAGAAGTTGACTGTGCTCTGTATTCGTACGCTAACAGGTCAGGATCCACTAGCATCATAACGTCCCTGCCAGCCCAACGGCCCGTACGAAGCGATGCCGCTACTCGCACCACATGTACCGGAGATACTACCACTCCCAGTCCCGGGCACCCTGGCACATTACTATACTCTATTCTATTCTGTTGCTGGAAAGTATACTTCACGCTATCGACTGTGACCTCACGGGTCAGCACGCGGCGCAGCAGTTGGCCTGAGTAGCAAGAGAACGTGTTAAATATTATCGGCTCCTGGTAATATCCTAGCTCATCACCGGGTTGCAGGTCCAACAGCCCCACTGGGTTGTAGTAGCTCTGACCAGCCGGCGCGGGGCGGCGAGCGAGCGTGAGCGTTTTCACAGGACCTGGAACTCCAAACCTTAAATCCACTGGGCCCGACACCAATCCAAAGTTCTTGCTCAACACCACTTGTGTACCCGGAACATTACCCAACCGGAATGTGGCAATGGAATCGGTAACTCCATCAATGAGGCTGGTTCCGCGGGACAGCAGCGTAGTTTGCACTCCAACATCGGTGAAGCCGCTCGTCCACGTTTCCCCAATCCGGGCAAAGGGCTTTAACACCATCGTCTTATCCAATGTGAGTCCTGTAGTAGGCCCGCCATCCCAGAACAAGTCGTACGTGCGTTGCGTCCGGCGATAGCGCATGAGCTTTCCGAACTGGTTGTTGCGGGCCTTTTCCCAACGAGAGCTACCTCTGCCCCGCATGATGCGGTTGAAATAATACACCGAATCGGGGCCCTGCGCGGCGGCTGAGTCCAGCCGCAGGGTGAGAATGGTGTCGGGCGAGGCGCCGCGGAAGGCGTGTACATCGCCGTTGGCACGGAACGGCCGCCAGTTCTGTGCCTGAGCTGGCAACCAGTTCAGGCAAGCACACAAGATCAAAAAGCAGTACAGGTGTTTCATAAGACAAACGAAGAAAATGATAAGACGATGAAAAGATAGTAAATAACTGATACGACACTATCAAACGCGAGAAGGCCCCGCACTTGCGCGCGGGGCCTTCTCTATAGAAAAGAGCAGAAAGTTACGGGCTGCTTAGGCGGCCAGCGACTTCACGAACTTAGCCAGCTTCGACTTGTTATTAGCGGCTTTGTTCTTGTGGATGATGTTCTTCTTGGCCAGACGGTCCAGCATCGACGACACTTTCTTCAGCAGCTCCTGGGCAGCCGTAGCGTCGGTGGTGGCGCGCAGCTTCTTGATAGCCGTGCGGGTAGATTTAGCCTGGTAACGGTTCAGCACGCGCTTAGCTTCGTTGGAACGGATGCGCTTGAGGGCTGACTTATGGTTTGCCATGAGTATGGAAAATGAACGTTCTGCTCGGTTTCGATTCGGATTGGGTTGGCAAAGGTAAGGCTTTGGTTGGAAAGTGCAAATAGCCCGATTCGAATTTCCTATTTGCAGCTCCATCGGCGGTTTTCCTTCACTCGCTTAGAAAGTAGGCATGCCGAACTTTTCTGTGCTGAGATGGGTAGAAATTCGGCAGGATACACTAAATTTTACACCTGAACTACCGAGCGATTCACAACCGTAGTTTCACGCTACTTAGCCGCTTCAGCCCATGCCGCTCGTTACCGAATCTCGCTATCAACCGCCGTTTTATCTTTTCAATGGCCACCTGCAAACCATTGTACCGAGCCTGTGGCGCCACGTGCCCGAAGTGCGCTATCAGCGCGAGCGAGTGGAAACGCCCGACGGTGACTTTCTGGACCTCGACTGGTCGCGGCTGACGGACCGGGCCGCCGACACGCTCTGCATAGTGTCGCATGGGTTGGAAGGAGATGCTTCGCGGCCGTACGTGCGCGGCATGGTCCGGGCCCTGAACAGAGCGGGCTTCGACGCGCTGGCCTGGAACTACCGCAGTTGCAGCGGCGAAATGAACCGCCTGCTGCGCTCCTACCACCTCGGCGACACTGACGACTTGGACTTCGTGGTGCGCCATGCCTTGAGCAAGCTGCGCTATAGTCGCGTGTTCCTAACCGGGTTTTCCGCGGGCGGCAACGTGACGCTCAAGTACCTCGGCGAAAACCCAGAGCGAGTGCCCCGTGAAGTGCAGCGGGCCGCCGTCTTCTCCGTCCCGACCGATCTGAAAGCTAGCTCCCACCACATTGCCCGGTTCGAGAATCGCGTTTACCTGCGACGCTTCTTGAAGTCTTTGCGCAAGAAAATCCGCGAGAAAGCCATTCTGTTGCCCAACCAGATAGACCTCACCGACCTAGATCAGCTACAGGACTTCCCGCAGTTCGACGACCGGTTCACAGCGCCTATGCACGGTTTCAAGTCGGCGGAGGAATACTACGAGCACGCCAGCTCTGGCCGCTACCTGAGTGGCATCCGCATCCCGACTCTACTCGTCAACGCCGAAAACGACCCGTTCCTGCCGCCCACCTGCTTTCCCCGCGACGCGGCGGCCCACAGCAAGTTCGTGTACCTGGAAACGCCTCAGGCCGGCGGCCACGTCGGCTTCGCCGAAGGCTCTCCCGATGGCGAATACTATTCTGAGCGCCGCGCCGTGGAGTTTCTCACGGCCGAAGTGCCAGCGTAGCCCTTCGGGTTGAATGAGGAATTGCTGTGCGCTCCGGTCTGCCCGCTTTTCGCGGGCTGAACGGTTGAGGAGCAGGCCACTGGAACGAAGCGCGAGTAGACGGAACAACGTCAGCTGACGGCGACCGTTCAGCTCGCAAAAAAGCGAGCAGAACGGAACGTACAGCAATGAAGAATCAGATAGGTGAGGCTGTTAGGAAGTTCTTCTTTAATCTTTTCCCGAAGGGACAAAAACCACTTTCTTGGTTTCGAAGAATTCCTCCGTGTAGAAGTCGCTTAGGTTGTGCACGGTGGCTTTGAGGCCGGATTCAGCAATTTCCTCGGTCAAGTCGCCGCCTTTGAGGTAATAGAGGCCACCATTGGAGGGGGCGTTGGGCTTGTAGCGGTGCGCTATCCAGGTGTGGAAGGTGGCGAGGCGGGCTACGGCGCGACTCACGATGTAGTCGTATTTGGGGCGGAGCTGCTCGGCGCGGGTTTGCTCGGCCGTTACGTTGGACAGATTCAGGGCGCGGGCCATTTCCTGCACGGCGTGTATTTTCTTGCCGATGCTGTCTACGAGGTGGAATTTGACTTCGGGGAATAGAATGGCCAACGGCAAGCCCGGTAAGCCGCCACCCGTGCCCACATCCAGCACCGCGGAGCCTGCCGGAAACTCTATCACCTTGGCAATGCCCAACGAGTGCAGGAAATGACGCTCGGCCAGATTTTCCACGTCGGTGCGGGCTATCAGGTTGAGCCGCTCGTTCCAGCTGCGGAACTCGATGTCAAGCTGCTGAAACAGCTGGCGCTGGTGATTGGTGAGGTGCGGGAAGTAGTGGTTGATAATGTGCATGGCAGCAGCAAAGGTACAGGACCGCGAAAATCCGTTCCGCTTGTGGTTAAACGGATTCCTACGCGTTGACCAAAGTAGCGCAGTCCCAGATACTCGCTCTGCTCGTCGCGAAACGGGTTTTCGCGTTACACGGGCATGAAAAAGCCCCTTGCGGGGCTTTCATTAGATAATTTCCTTTTTGTTCTTCACCATGTCGTAGAGGAGTTCGCGGGCGCGGTGCAGTTGGGCTTTCACGGTGCCGAGCGGGGCTTTCAGCTCCTGCGCGATTTCCTCGTAGCTCAACTCATCGAAATAGCGCAGCGTGACGAGGCGCTGGTATTTATCGGGCAGCCGTGATACCACGTGCTGCATGATTTCAATCTTCTGGTTCTTGATGGTCGACTCCTGCGGGTTCAAATTCTGGTCGCGGAAGTCGATGGTGATTTCGTCCCCGTTGTCGATTTTGATGGCCGAGTCAATCGACATCGTTTTGATTTTATTCTTACGAATAAAGTCGATGCAGTTGTTGGTAGCGATGCGGAAAAGCCAAGTGCTGAAGGCAAACTCGGGGTTGAATTTGTGCAGGTTGCGGAAGGCTTTCGCGAAGGCTTCGATGGTCAGGTCCTCGGCGTCGTCGGGGTTGCGCACCATCTTCAGCACCACGTGGTACACCGGCTTCTTGTAAATCTGCATCAACTCGGCGTACGCTTTTTCATCACCATTCTCTACTGCGGCGCGAATAAGTTTGAAGTCGTGCTTGGCCTTGGCGGAGAATTGTTTTTCCTGATTATTTACTTCCATCGGAGGTTGCGGTAGAGGAACAGCGAAATTCCCAGAGCGAGATAAGTGAAGAAATAGACGACATCGAGCACCGGCAGCAAAACCACCGGCAGCGGGTCGTCGAGGCGTTGGCTGAGACGCTGATATGCGGTGCAAATCACTCCCGTGCGCACCGCCCACAGCCCGGCCAAAGGTATCCAATCGGGTCGGGAAAACAGCAACGCGATGCTGACCCCGTAGAAAAGCATATTGCTTCCTATAAAGTTTCCCAGACGCAGTTTGTCTGCAAATCGATAGCGCCGGCCAGCCGATAAATGCCGCCGCTTCTGCCGCCACCAAGCGCCCCAGGAATGGGCCGGCTCGCTGAGGGTATGAGCGGCGGGCTCGGCTACCACCGCCACCCGGGCGCCCTGGGCCACGGCGTCTTGCACAAGCAAATCGTCGTCGCCGGAGAGGCTGCGGATGTGGGAAGCAAAACCCTTCGTGGAGTTGAATACCTGTCGGGTATAAGCCAAATTTCGGCCCACGCCCATGTAGGGTTTACCCCGCCACGCGAACGACAAATACTGCGCACCGGTAAGTAGGGTTTCAAACCGGATTAATTTATTTAAAAAACCATGCTCCGGGGCGTAAGCCGAATAGCCCAGCACCATGTCGGCGGGCTGCTGAAAGCCCCGCTGCATGTTGCTGATCCAGTGGTTGGTAGCCGGAATACAATCGGCATCAATGAAGAGCATCTGCGGGTAGCGCGCTACTTTGATGCCGAGCGTGAGGGCATACTTCTTCGGTGCCAGCCCCTCGGGCGTATTCGTGACCGTGACCAGCCGAACATTGGGGTAGTACTGCGTGAGCTGCTGCACATACAGGAAGGTGTCGTCATCGGACCGGTCATCGATGAGCACAACTTCGAAGCCAGCCGGATACTCTTGCTTGAGCAGTAGCGGCAACAGACGGCGCAGGTTCTCCAGCTCGTTGTGCGCGCACACCAGCACCGACACCGGCGCGGCCAGCCGTAGCGAGTCGGCGGCGGGTTCGATGCGGCGGTGAGCGAAGGGCAGAAAGTAATAGGCCGCGTAATAGAGCTGCACCAGCACGCACAGCAGCAGCACCCAAACGGCCGGGGAAAACGAAATCAGCAAAACCTCTCTTGGTGAATTAGCCCGCAAAAGTAGACATTCGGCGTACCTTTGCTTTTCAACGGCAGCTCCCGCAGAGGGCGCGGAAGACGCAGAACGTTCTGCGTCTTCGGCGCCTTCTTCCGCGCCCTCTGCGGGAACCTTACCTCACACATGACTTTCGACCTCGTCTACCAAGACCCGCATACTAAAGCCCGCGCCGGCGTGGTGCATACGGCCCACGGCGCCATAGAAACGCCCATTTTCATGCCCGTCGGTACGGCCGGCACCGTCAAAGCCGTGCAGCAGCGCGACCTTACCCACGACGTGCAGGCCCAGATCATCCTCGGCAACACTTATCATCTCTACCTGCGCCCCGGCCTCGACGTGCTGCGCCAAGCCGGCGGCCTGCACAAATTCAACGGCTGGGACCGGCCCATCCTCACCGACTCGGGCGGCTACCAGGTGTACTCGCTCTCAGGCACGCGTAAGATCAAGGAGGAGGGCGTCAAGTTTCGCTCCCACATCGATGGCTCGCAGCACCTGTTTTCGCCGGAGGGCGTGATGGACATCCAGCGCACCATTGGCGCCGATATCATGATGGCCTTTGATGAGTGCACGCCCTGGCCCTGCGAGTACGACTACGCCGCCCGCTCCTTGGATATGACGCACCGCTGGCTCAAGCGCTGCATCGCCCGCTTCGACAGCACCGAGGGCCACTATGGCTACCAGCAGACGCTGTTTCCCATCGTGCAGGGCAGCACTTTCAAGGATTTGCGCGTGAAGTCGGCGGAGTTTGTGGCCGAGCAACAGCGCGAAGGCAACGCCATTGGCGGCCTGAGCGTGGGCGAGCCGGCCGACATGATGTACGAGATGACTGAGTTGGTCTGCGACATTCTGCCCAAGGACAAGCCCCGCTACCTGATGGGCGTGGGCACGCCGGCCAATATTCTGGAAAACATTGCCTTGGGCGTGGACATGTTCGACTGCGTGATGCCGACCCGCAACGCCCGCAATGGCATGCTCTTCACCACGCAGGGCATCATGAACGTGACCAACAAGAAATTCGCCACCGACTTCGAGCCGATTGATGCTGAACTGGGCGGCTACGTTAGCACGTTTTACTCGCGCAGCTACGTACGTCACTTGTTTCAGGCACAGGAAATGCTGGGGCCGCAGATTGCCTCCATCCACAACCTCACCTTCTACCTCTGGCTCGTGAAGCAGGCTCGCCAACAGATTCTGGCTGGTACCTTCCGCGAGTGGAAGGAGAAGATGGTAAAGCAGGTGATGACGCGGCTGTAAGCTTGTTTTTTGTTGTTGGTTATTGGTTTTTCGTTTCTTGAGCAATACGAGAAAACGCTTCTTATCCCACAATTCTATATAAGAGCCAAAACCGGAAAACGAAAACCAACGACCAAAAACCAACGACCAAAAACGAAGTGAGAATTCTCGACAAATACATTCTCAAGAAATTCCTCACGGCTTTCTTCTTCACGGTAATCGTGCTGGTGATGGTGATTTGCGTGATTGATTTCACGGAGAAGAATGACGACTTTCTTCAGCACAACCTCGGCGCCTGGCAGATTATCACGGAGTATTACGTGAACCTGTTTCCGTACTACGCTAATTTGCTCTCTCCCATCACGGTGTTTATTGCGGTGGTATTTGTGACGTCGCAGCTGGCGGCGCGCACCGAGATTGTGGCTATTCTGGCCTCGGGCGTGAGCTTTAAGCGGCTGCTGCTGCCGTACATTATGGGTAGCGTGGTACTGGGCATTGCCACCATGGCGCTGACGGGCTGGGGTATTCCGTACGCCAATAAGACGCGGGTGGAATTCGAGCGGAAGTACGTCAAAAACCCCTACCGCTTCAGTGGGCGCAACGTGCACATCAAGATTGGGCCGAAGAGCTACGCCTACATGGAGAGCTACGACAACGTGAACAACGTGGGCTACAAGTTCGCGCTGGAAACCATTGAAGGCACGCTGCTCAAGCGCCGCATGACGGCCGAGGCCATCACCTGGGACTCCACTAAACGAGTGTGGCGCCTCTCGCCGCAGCTGGTGCGCACCTTCCGAGGCCCCAAAGAAACGCTGCTCTCCCTCCCCGCCCGCGACACGACGCTCAACCTCTACCCCAAAGATTTCGCCAGTACCTATCGCCTGAGCGAAACCATGACCCTGCCCGAATTAAATGCCTTCATTCAGCAGAAAATAGACCGGGGCGCAGCCGACACGCAGATTTACCTCAGCGAGAAGTATGAGCGGTACGCTTACCCCTACGCCATCTTCATCCTCACCATCATCGGCGTGATTATGAGCGCGCGCAAAAGCCGCGCCGGCGTGGGCGGGCAAATTGCGCTGGGCTTTGTGCTGGCCTTCGTGTTCATCATTTTCGTGATTCTAAGCCGCAATCTGGCCCAAGTCGGGGACCTATCGCCGATGCTGGCTGCCTGGGTTCCGAGCATCATTTTCACCAATGTCGGGCTGGTGCTATACCGAATCGTTCCGCGGTAAATGGTTGAATGGTTACATGGTTGAATTGTTAAATGGTTAAATGGCTGATTGTTCTGGTGGCTCTAGAACGACCAACCATGTAACAATTCAACCATATAACAATCAAATCATTCAGCCATTCAACAATTAAAGCCAATGCTCAAAGACTACCTGCGCCTGCACTTCATTGTTCTGCTCTGGGGCTTCACGGCTATTTTGGGCAAGCTGATTTCGGTGCCACCGGTGGAGCTGGTGTTTTGGCGGACGCTGTTGGCCGCGACTGGGTTGGCGGCGCTGCTGGTAGTGCGCAAGCAGCCTTGGCGTTTGCCGATAGGCCAGGTGCTGCGGCTGCTGGGTGTGGGGGCGCTGGTGGCGGCGCACTGGATTATGTTTTTTCTGGCGGCCCGCTTGTCGTCGGTGAGCGTCTGTCTGGCGGGCATGGCTACCCTAGCCTTATGGACTTCGCTGTTGGAACCGCTGCTGTTGTGGCGGCGCGTGCGGTTCTACGAAGTCGGCTTGGGAATGCTCACGATGGTGGGTCTGTACATTGTGGCGCAGGCCGTGTATGGGCCCGCAGACCCACCTTCCGCGGCGGGGGCTACTGGCTTCGCCGGGCAAGGCCAATTGCTGGGACTAGGCGTGGCGGTGATTTCGGCGGGTTTGTCGGCGCTGTTTAGCGTATTTAACTCCACGCTGGTGAAACGCCACTCGCCGCTTCAAATCACGCTCTACGAAATGAGCGGCGCCTGCCTAAGTATCGTCCTTTTCATGCCTGTGTACAGCCGCTACCTCACTGATGGCCGGGGCCTGAGCCTGACGTTGAGTGGGACAGATTGGCTGTGGATGCTGCTACTGGCCGGAGCGTGTACGGTATACGCCTTCTCCTCGTCGGTGGAGTTGATGAAGCGTATTTCCGCCTTCGTCGTGAACCTGACTATCAACCTGGAACCCGTGTACGGCATCTTGCTGGCCGTGGTCCTGTACACGTTGCGCGTGCCGGGCTTCGCGCAAGAGCGGCTTTCCACTGGCTTCTACCTCGGCACGCTCGTCATTCTATCAAGCGTGCTCATTCAACCCGTTCTGGCTACTAGGATGCGCCGCACGTCCGTGCAGTAAGCACGCGGCGTACGGTAGTCGCCGTTACAACCGGCCGTTCCAGACCAGGTATTCTGTGGGCAGCGCTAGCTGCGGCGGCAGTCCCAGGCCGGGGAAAAGGCCGTACACCGCCGAGCCAGAACCAGAAAGGCTGGCATAGGCCGCTCCGGCCGCGTAGAGTCGCTGCTTGATGTCGGTCAGCACCGGGTATACCGGACTTAGCGCGTCTTCGAAGTCGTTGCTGATGGTGTGGCGCCAGGTTTCCAGGGGTTGGGCTAGAGCCTCACGCAAGGCATGGCGGGGCGGGTGGGGCGTCACGCGAGAGTAAGCTTCGGCGGTGCTGATGTGCAGGCCAGGGTACACCACCTGGCAGGCCATGCCGGTCAGGTCCAGGCTAATTTGCTCGAATACGTCTCCTTTTTCGTGCGCGAAGACTGGCTTGTTCTGGATGAAGAAGGCGCAGTCGGAGCCCAGACGGCGGGCGTAGCCTTCCAGGGTTTCAGCAGGAAGATTCAGGCTGAATAGCTCGTTTAAGGCCCGGAGCGCAAACGCCGCGTCGGCCGAGCCGCCGCCTAGCCCCGCTCCTATCGGCACCACTTTGTGTAGGTGCAGCTGCACGGGCGGTAAGTCGAAATCAGCTTTCAACAGCTCGTAGGCCCGGCGGCAGAGGTTGGTAGCTGGGTCGCCGGGGATGGGGATGCCAGTGAGGTGGAGCGTGGTTTCGGCGCCGGGCGGCGCGGGTAATATTTCCAGCGCGTCGGACCAAGGCAGCGGCACAAACACCGATTCGAGGTTGCGGAACCCATCGGGGCGCAGACCCGTGACGTAGAGGCCGAGGTTGAGTTTGGCGTTCGGAAAAACGAGCATGAGGCAGAAGCTTTTTGCGCCGCTACCTGGTCTTGTCCTCAACGGGCAAGCCACCGGAACGGCAGAGGGCGCAAGCTAAAGCGAAGAAGTGGAAGTCGGGTCAACGCGGCATTCCTTCTATTTTTGGCTTCTTTCGCCATCTGTCGCCCAAGCTGCCCCGTATGTCCGTTGCTGATTCTGCTGGCTGGTACCGTCGCTGGGGCAAACGCACCTTGGATGTGGTGCTGGCCGCTCCGCTCTTGCTGCTGGCTTTGCCGCTGCTGCTAGCTGCGGCGGCGGCCTTGGCCGCGCAGAACGGTGGCCCCTGGCTGTTTCGGCAGCCGCGGCCGGGGCAGCACGGGCGGCTCTTTACTCTCTACAAGCTCCAAACCATGACCTCTGCCCGCAACCCACAGGGCCACCTGCTCCCCGACGCGCAACGCCTGCCGCGCCTGGGCCGCTGGCTACGGGCCACGTCGGTAGACGAGCTTCCCCAGCTCTGGAACGTGCTGCGCGGCGACTTAAGCCTGGTGGGCCCCCGGCCGTTGCTACCCGAATACCTGCCGCTGTACTCGCCGCAGCAGGCCCGGCGCCACGAGGTGCGCCCTGGCATTACGGGCTGGGCGCAGGTGAATGGCCGCAACAACATCAGCTGGGAGCAGAAATTCGAGTACGACGTGTGGTACGTAGACGCGCTCAGCTTCAGCCTCGATCTGCGAATTCTGGCCCGTACGGCCGCGCGGGTGCTCCAAGCGCGCGACATAAACGCCCCCGGCCAGGCCACCACGGAAGCTTTCCGCGGCTCTTCTTCTCTTTGATTTTTTGCTCCCTAATGCAGCCGCTTTCTTACTCTCTCACCAACTCTTCTTCCCCGCAGCCGCTGGTCATTTTTGGGGCGGGCGGCCTGGGCCGGGAAGTACTAATGCTGGTGCACCAACTCAACGAGGTGACGCCAACCTGGGAGCTGCTCGGCTTTTACGATGACGTGCGCCCAGTTGCGGGTGCTATCCACGGTTTACCTTATCTGGGCACGGCCACGGACCTCAACGCAACCCGTACGCCGCTGCATGTGGTAGTGGCCGTAGGCAGCAGCCAGGGCCGGGCCGCCGTGGCGCGCCGTCTGACTTCACCTCAACTGCACTTTCCCACTCTCATTCATCCTAGCGTAGCGTGCGCGCCGTACCAGCAGCTCCAGTTCGGGCCGGGCTGCATCATTAGCCAAGGCTGCATCCTTACCACCGACATCATCCTCGGCCGCCACGTGCTGCTTAATCTGGGCTGCACCATTGGGCACGATGTCGTGCTGGAAGATTTCTGCTCCCTGATGCCCCACGCCAACGTCGGCGGCGAAGCCTACCTCGAAACCGGCGTGTACCTCGGCACCAATGCCACGGTTATCAACCGGGTGCGGGTGGGTGCCCGCACCACCGTGGGAGCTGGCGCCGTAGCCGTCCGCGACCTGCCCGCCGACTGCACGGCCGTGGGCGTCCCGGCCCAACGCATCAAGCAGCACGTGTTGTGAAGAGACCTGAGCTATGGGACCTGAGAAGTGAGACAGACGTACGTATTGCCGGGTCTGCGTAATGATCCAAAAGAAACGACAAGTTCCAGGCTTACAACGTAGGTCACAACGAAGAGCGGGAACACGAAGCTCCCTGCCCATTTCATTTGCTTCTTCTTTCTTCACGGCCCAAGCAAAACCTTGGGTATAGCTCAGTAATGAGACATGAGCACGAAGTACCCAGAGCTGCTTGCCGTAGCTTTTTTCGACCACTTATGTTTTGTCTCAGTACTCAATACGAACTACTCAGTACTTAATGCGCAGCCAGGATTACGACCGAATTCACCTCTCTCCGCCTCACCTCGGCCGCCACGAGCTAAACTACCTGCACAAGGCTATTGAGGATAACTGGGTGGCGCCGGCCGGCCCTAATCTGGATGGCTTCGAGCGGGATATCTGCGAGTATACCGGCGCGCAGCACTGCGTGGCGCTGTCGTCGGGCACGGCGGCTATTCACCTTGGCTTGAAGCTACTCGGCGTCGGGCCCGGCGATGAGGTGCTCTGCCCTTCATTCACGTTCGTAGCCACCGCCAACCCCATCAGCTACCTCGGCGCTACGCCCGTCTTCATCGACAGTGAGCCCGCTACCTGGAACATGTGCCCCGACCGTTTGCGCGAAGCGCTACAAGCACGGACACAGGGCGGGCAGCGCCCGCCTAAGGCGCTCCTTCTCGTGCATCTGTACGGCATGCCCGCTCGGCTCGATGCGTTGCTGGCTATTGCCCGCGAGTACAAGGTAGCGGTACTCGAAGATGCCGCCGAAGCGCTGGGGGCTCGTTACCAAGGGCAGCCCTTGGGCACCTTTGGCGACGTCGGCGTTTTCTCCTTCAATGGCAATAAGATTCTAACGACCAGTGGCGGCGGCGCGCTGGTAACCAACACCGCGGAATGGGCGCAGAAAACCCGCTTCTGGGCCACCCAAGCCAAAGACCCCGCCAGCCACTACCAGCACTCCGAAATCGGCTATAACTACCGCCTTAGCAACTTGCTCGCGGGCATCGGGCGGGGCCAGATGGAGCTACTAGAGGACCGGGTAAAGCGCCGCCGCGAAATCTACGCCTGGTACCAGGAACACCTGCGCGACGTGCCGGGCCTGTCCTTCGGCCCCTCGGAAGCTGCCGGCAGCCGCTCCAACCGCTGGCTCACCACCGTCCTGCTAGACCCCGAGCAAACCACCGTCACGCCCGAGCAGGTGCGCCTGCACCTCGAAACCCGCAACATCGAAAGCCGCCCCCTCTGGAAGCCGCTGCACTTGCAGCCCTTGTTCCAAGATGCGCCAATGTATGGTGGCGAAGTGTGCGCTAAGTTGTTCACGCGCGGGTTGTGTTTGCCCAGCGGCACGGCTATGACCGAGGCGGATTTGGAGCGGGTGGCGGGGGCAGTGCGAGAGATATTGCTGAAAACTCAACCCTAATTCTGGCACAAAACCATTCCGAGGCGGCACATAAAGTTCATTTCCTAGTATCTCCAGTACAAACACTAGGAGCGCAAGCACAAAATGCTTGCAAACAGTACATAAATCACTACTCAGTTACCGCCTGCTCCAAGTCCGCCAACAGCTCCTCTACCGGCTCAATCCCCACCGATAGCCGCACCAGTCCGGCCGTAATACCTAGCTCAGCTTGCTGCTCTAGAGTAAGATAGCGATGTGAAGTGCTCAATGGATATGACAGCGACGAATCGACTCCAGCCAAAGACGGCGCGAAGGGAAACCGTTGGCAGCGCCGGATGAAACGGTTTACCACCTCCGTATCGTCGGCAAGCAAAACCGAGAGCATGCCGCCAAATAGGCCGCGACCCTGCTCCTGTGCCAGCACGTGCTGCGGATGGTTGGGCAGGCCGGGATAGTACACGGCGCGCACGGCGGGCTGCTGGCGAAGAAATTCAGCCACGGCCAAGGCATTGTGGCTGTGCTCCCGCATTCGTAGGCGCAGCGTTTTGAGGCCGCGCATAGCCAGCCAGCTTTCCATGGGGCTCAAGGTGAGGCCGAAGTGCATGCCTATCTGCTTGAGTCGCACCGCAGTTTCGGCATCGGCAGCTACTACTACGCCGGCCGTCACGTCGGAGTGGCCCGCAATGTATTTCGTGACGCTGTGCAGCACGAGGTCGGCGCCCAAGGCCAAGGGCTTCGTGAGCACCGGCGTGGCAAACGTATTATCGATGATGAGCTTGAGGCCCAGTCGCCGGCACTCGGCAGCCAGCCGCCGCAGGTCCGCAACGCGCAGCAAGGGATTACTGATGGTTTCGGCCAGCAGCAGGCGCGTAGTGGGCCGCACGAAGGGCGTCAGATCGTACAGCTGATCGAAGGGCACGTAGGTCACGGCAATACCCAGCCGGCTCAGCTCCGCGTTCAGCAACGACGACGAGCCGCCGTAAATGTCGGCCGCGCACAGCACATGGTCGCCGGCCTGGCAGCAAGCCATGAGGGCCGCGAAGATGGCCGCCATGCCCGACCCCGTAGCCAGAGCCCCCGCGCCGCCTTCTAGTTGGTTAACGGCCTCGGCCAGTTCATCGGAATTTGGGTTGCCATTGCGCGAGTAGAGGTAGCGGCTGCCCGGCTCCCCGAAGTACAGCTCCAACTCGTTGAGGTCCTCAAACTTGAAAACGGAAGTCTGGTATATCGGGGTGATTTTGGGGGTGATGTGCATGTAGCGGGCTTTAACCTGTGCCCAACAGCGCAGGACAAACAACAAGAAGCTTGACACTAAGCCAGGAAGCAAAACCAACGGCAGCGCAAACCGCCGAGGCTTTTTAGAGGCGTTAACTAAAGTTTATCCCATTAAAAAAAGCCTTTCCCGCAAAGGAAAGGCTTTTTTAAGAGCTGCGCTAAATAGAATCTACTTACGCCGAAGCGCCTTCCGCCAACACGATAACGTTGTTGCGCAGCACTTCTACCACGCCGCCATCAATGTGGAACGCCGTACGGCCCACCGCGCCATTGAGCACGATGTCGCCTTCTTTCAGCGCCGAAATCAGCGGAGCGTGATTATTCAGAACCTCAAACAACCCATCGGCACCCGGAAACTGAGCCGACGAAACCTCGCCCTCAAATACTTTCCGGTCCGGCGTGATGATTTCTAAATGCATGGTCTTGATGTGCTGATTTTTTGATGTGCTGATGTGCTAATGCGGTGATGGGTTGATTTTCTGATGTGCCTATGGGTTGATCATTGATCAATTCAGCATCTCAGGTAAGAGGATATGCCGACGGCCGAAAAAAATCAGCACATCAGCACATCAAAAAATCAGCACATTATTTCGCTTCCGCAATCAGTCTTTCGCCCTTGGCAACGGCATCTTCGATGGTGCCTACGAGGTTGAAAGCCGCTTCTGGCAGACGGTCGTGGTGGCCGTCGATGATTTCGTTGAAGCCGCGGATGGTGTCCTTGATGTCAACCAACACGCCTTTCAGGCCCGTGAACTGCTCAGCCACGAAGAAAGGCTGCGACAGGAAACGCTGTACGCGGCGGGCCCGGCTTACCACAAGCTTATCCTCTTCCGAGAGTTCGTCCATGCCCAAAATGGCGATGATGTCCTGCAATTCTTTATAGCGCTGCAGAATCTCCTTCACGCGCTGGGCGGTGTTGTAGTGCTCGGCGCCCAGTACGGTGGCGTCCAGAATGCGCGAGGTAGAGTCCAGCGGGTCTACGGCCGGGTAGATGCCCAACTCAGCGATTTTGCGGCTCAGTACCGTGGTAGCGTCCAAGTGAGCGAAGGTGTTGGCCGGAGCCGGGTCCGTCAAGTCATCGGCCGGCACATACACGGCCTGTACCGACGTGATGGAACCACGCTTGGTGGAGGTGATACGCTCCTGCATGGCACCCATTTCGGTGGCCAGCGTGGGCTGGTAGCCTACGGCCGAAGGCATCCGGCCCAGCAGAGCTGATACTTCCGAGCCGGCCTGCGTGAAGCGGAAGATGTTGTCGATGAAGAACAGAATGTCGCGGCCGGCACCGGTGCCGTCGCCGTCACGGAAGCTCTCCGCGATGGTCAGACCCGACAGGGCCACGCGGGCGCGGGCTCCGGGGGGCTCGTTCATCTGGCCGAACACCAGCGTTGCCTGCGACTTTTCCAGCTCGGCTTGGTCTACCTTCGAAAGATCCCAGCCACCGGCTTCCATCGAGTGCTTGAACTCCTCGCCGTAGCGAATGATGTTGGCCTCAATGAATTCGCGCAGTAAGTCGTTGCCTTCGCGGGTACGCTCGCCTACGCCAGCAAACACCGACAGACCCGAGTAGGCCTTGGCTACGTTGTTGATGAGTTCCTGAATGAGTACGGTTTTGCCTACGCCGGCCCCGCCGAACAAACCAATTTTGCCACCCTTTACATAAGGAGCGAGCAAGTCAATTACTTTGATGCCGGTGAAAAATACTTCCGAGGAAGTAGCCAGCTCTTCGAAAGCCGGAGCCTGGCGGTGAATGGGCAAGCTGGTGGTGCTGTTCGGCTGCGGAATGCCGTCGATGGCATAACCGATTACGTTGAACAGGCGGCCCTTGATGCTGTCGCCGGTGGGCATGGAAATGGGCGCGCCCAGGTCACGTACGTCGGCGCCACGAGTCAGACCCTCGGTGGAGTCCATGGCGATGGTGCGCACACGGTCTTCGCCCAGGTGCTGCTGGCACTCCAGGATTACCACCTGGCCGTTGTCTTTCGTGACTTCGAGAGCGTCGAGAATGTTGGGGAGCTTAGAGCCTTCACCCGCGAAGCTCACGTCCACAACGGGACCGATAACCTGGGTGATTTTGCCGGTATTCGCCATTACGTTTTATGTATGGATGGGATGCAACGTTTCAGGCCGCAAAACTACGGCTTAATCCCCGCTTTGCCAAAGCCAGGCTTACAGGAAACTTTGCCCCCTCACTGGCTGCCCTTCCCACTCTGAAAATCAGTCGGTCAGCGCGTCTAAAAGGCCTTTTGCGAGTCAATACAGCAGAAGACCAGGAAAAAATATTCCAACGAAAGTTTGGCTTGAAAAAAAGCAGTGGTACATTTGCACACCCAAACGGAACGCCGGTATCGGCAACCGAGGGAAATTGTCCGATGGTGTAACTGGCAACACGCTTGATTTTGATTCAAGAAAGTCCAGGTTCGAGCCCTGGTCGGACAACCGACTAAGTGAAGCGAAAGGCGCTGATTCTTCCTCAACCGGAAGAGTCGGCGCCTTTCGCTTTTTCAGTTTCTGTCATTCCGAGCACAACCAAGCATCTGCCTTTGCCTACTGCGCACGGTTCAGATTGCTGTAGCGGCTCAGAATGACGCTTTTTTACCCAATTCTCACCTCTCCTTTTTCTCCATGCCACAGCAGGTAAAAATCTTCGCGGGCAATGCCTCCCACGAACTGGGTCTGAAAATAGCGGAAGCCTTCGGCCAACCCCTCGGCGACCTCAGCATCCAGCGCTTCGCGGATACGGAACTCGGCCCCAGCTTCAACGAGAGTGTGCGGGGCTGCGCCGTGTTTCTGATCCAGAGCACCAACCCGCCCGCCGAAAACCTGATGGAGTTGATGCTGATGGTGGATGCCGCCAAGCGCGCCTCCGCCGCTTCCGTTACGGTGGTAATGCCCTACTACGGCTACGCCCGCCAAGACCGCAAAGACAAGCCGCGCGTGAGCATTGGCGCCAAAGTAGTAGCCGATTTCGTGCAGAGCGTGGGCACCGACCGCCTCATGACCTGCGACCTGCACGCCGGCCAGATCCAGGGCTTCTTCGATATTCCCGTCGACCATCTGGACGGGGCCACCGTGATGGCCCCTTATATTAAGTCACTGGACCTGGAAGACCTCATTTTCGCCTCGCCCGACGTGGGAGGCGTGGTCCGCACCCGCGCCTTCGCCAAGAAGTTCGGGGCCGAAATTGTGGTCTGCGACAAAATGCGCCTGCGGGCCAACGAAATTGCGTCCATGCAGGTAATCGGCGACGTGACGGGCATGAACGTGGTGCTCGTCGATGACATCGTGGACACGGCCGGGACCATCTGCAAAGCGGCGGAGCTGCTCATGGAGCGGGGCGCTAAATCGGTGCGGGCCGTAATTACGCACGGCGTACTGTCGGGCCCGGCGCACGAGCGAATTCGCAATTCGGTGTTGGAAGAGCTGGTAATTACCGATACGATTCCGCTGAAAGAGCAAAACGCCAAGATTCGCGTGATTTCGCTGGCGGAGCTGTTTGCCCGCGCCATCAACAATGTAGTGTCGCACGAGTCCATCAGCTCCTTGTTTTTGTAGGTCGCTTTCCGCGAAATGCCTTTATTTAACAAGCTGTCAGCTTAGGTTGGCAGCTTGTTTTTTTGGTATAGTATCTGTCAATAGAGATACATACTCATTGATTTTCATGGTTTGCTATGCTAGGTACTTCTCTTCCTTTCCGCTTGCTGCTTGCTGTATTGCTGCTCCTGGGCAGCAAGGCAGCGGCACAAAATCAGCGGCTCATCGACTCTTTACAGCGCGCCGCTTCCACTCAGAAAGATACTACAAAGGCGTGGACCTTAACCAAGCTGGCCTGGGAGTACCGCCCTTACAATCAGAATAAGGCCTTAGCGCTCAACCAGGAAGCGTTGGAGCTGGCTACCGAAGCAGGACACTTGGAGCAACAGGGCTTTTGCTGGATGGCGCTTGGCAACGTGTATATGTTTCATAGTGAAAATGCTCTGGCATTAGCCGCTTACCAGAAAGCGGAGCATTTGCTACAGCGTGCCACTGGTGGCATGGCCGCCTTTCGCTTAGCCCAGCTTCATTACAATTGGGGCCTGCTATTAGAAGGAGAATTGAGCGACTACGCTGGTGCCGTGCAGTATTTGCTGAAGGCCGTGCGGGTATACGAGCAACTCGGCCGCTACCGGGAACAAGCCAGCGCCCTTATGACCATTGGCAACTGTCTGTACCACGAACGGCGGCTTGCGGAAGCGTTTTCCTACTACCAGAAGGCTGAAAAAGCCGCCTACTTAAGTGGCAGCCTCGAGAAGCAACTGGTAGTAATGAATGACTTCTACTCCAGCTACCTCGACCTCTATAATCGGGAACGAAAGCCTGCTTATTTGCAAACAGCCCTACGCAACTTAGAAAAGGGGCTAACGCTCATCCGGCAACATCCCGATAAGCTCCCACCTCAATACCTGCCTACCTTTCTCACCAACTTAGCCGAAGGGTACGCGTGGAACAACGAGCTGAGCCGCGCCCGCCGACTACTTCAGGAAAGTAGTTCTCTGGCTGGAGTGTTGGGTGCCGATGAGCTTTTAGCCCATAATTATAGCATCCTGGCCGGGGTTGAGGCGGAGGAGCGACATACCATCCAAGCCGAAGCTGCCGCTCAGCAAGCCAACCGCTATTTACCTGAATGCAGCCTCAGCGAAAAAGCCATTATTACGAAGCGTCTTCAAAAAGCATATGCCAAACTAAACAACTGGCACGCTGCCCATACGTGGCTAGCTCGGCACGCCGCCATTCAGGATTCCCTGGCTAGCCAGGCAAAAGACCAGACAGCTCGCCGGCTGACCATACAGTACGAAGTGGAAAAGAAAGACCTGAACATTCGGGTTCTTACGCAGGAAGCCGCCTACCAGCGCCGGCTTGCACTGCTTGCGGGCGGGTTGGGCTTGCTCCTGCTAGCTGGGGCCGCCGCCTTGGTATATTCCAATCGGCTCCGGCGGCGGCTGGCGGAGCAGCAGCTGCTACTGTCGGAACAGCAGGCGCTGGTAGACCGGCAGGAGAAGCTGCTGGCTCAGCAGCAGCAGTTGCAGTTACAGCAGGAGATAGACTACAAGCACCGGGAACTGACGACCACGACGCTCAACCTGGAGCGCAAGAATGAGCTGCTGCTGACGCTTCGCAAGGAGCTCGAACAAGTACCCGAAACCGACCAGCAACTCAAGCCGGCCTTTCGCCTCATCGACAAGAATCTTCAGCTCGACGATGATATCGACCAGTTCCGCCACCACTTCGAAGGGGTGCACCCAAGCTTCTTCCAGACGCTCACTACGCAAGCCGAAATTCCTCTCTCCCCCACTGACCTTCGTTACTGTGCTTACCTGCGCATGGGACTGTCCACCAAGGAAATTGCCAACCTCCTCAACATCGAACCACACTCCGTACGGGTAGGAAAGCACCGTTTGAAGCAGAAGCTGAACCTCAGCAAAGAAGTTGACCTAGAGAGCTTTATAAAGAATTTTTAGCCTTGTATATACTTTGTAACGCCCTCTTTTGCGGTAGTTGCGGCAGGTGCCCATCATCTTTGAACCGTCGCGACAGCATAGGGGCAGCCGAAAACCTTATAGAGTAGGCACACTTATTTCTTTCCACCGTCATGAAAGGCTCCATCCTCTCTTCATTCTTTCAAAAAGTACTCCTTATTGCTTTCCTCTGCGGCGCCGTATCATCTTGCAAAGACGATGACGACGACAACGGCGCGAGCCCGTCTAACAGCAATGTTGTAGAGTTGCCTAGCAACGTAATCGGCACATTCACCGGCGACCTATCGTACACGAAGCCTGGCGCAGCGCCTATCGCTGTGAGCGACAATGGCACGGCCACGCTCACCAGAACTGGTGACAAGACTTACTCTATTAGCTTTAATAACGGCGTACCTGGCCTCACCAACCTGAAGTTTCAGTCGGGCACTGGCGGCTCTTACTCCACCGTAAGCAGCGATGGCAGCACGGCCGGCATGACGCTCTCGAACACCACTTTGGCGGTAAGCGTCACCAGAGGCACTGAGACCTGGGGATTCAATGGCGACAAATAATCCTATTCTAGTGTACAGCTGATATCGCAGCGAGGCTGTCAGTACAAAGGGTGTACTAGCGGCCTCGCTCGCAGCTGTGTCCTCGGATCACGGATTGGCGCGGATTTAAACAAATTTCACGGATTTTGTGGACGGTTCCTTTTATGCATCGCCGCACTGCTTTCCACCAAATGCAAAGGCCACTCTGTTTGCAGGGAGGCCTCTGCGTTTGATTTTTATTTTTGCTCGACCTGTTACAGTAGACTATTTACTTTAAGTAAAGTATGGTAGCCCCATCAGGGCGACACTAATTGTTGAACAATCAGTGTCGCCCTGATGGGGCCTTACCTAACGTTACACTTGTTCTTTATTACTAATATGTCGCCCCGCTGGGACTCAACTATTCATTGCGCAACGTGAATTCTTTTTAGATACGGCTTCTCCGTAAGAACAGAATCATAAGCTTTGGGTGAATTCGATGGCGGAGCGTTTGCTTGCGCTATCAACAGTGGTGTCTCACGAGAGTATTGACCCAATTTTCGTGGAAATTGAGCCTGCCCTTTGATTAGTTTCTGGCCTCGGTGGCTCGGCGTATTGCAATTCTTGTTATATCGTTTTCAGCTTGTTGGGGTGAGCGCCGGTTTGTGAGCTGCTTCCGTCAAAAGTGCGCTGTTTAGCTTTGGCACAGTTTTGTGTAATATTTACTTGACTCCTCTTGTAAATCGCAAACACTATGTCAAACTTTTCCTCTGTTATTCTGAGTATGCTGGTCGGCTTGCTGGCGAGTGCCTGCGTCTCTACCACTCAAATTCGAGCCTTGGCCCCAGCGGCGGTGCAGATGCCCGACAACCTGCAAAGCATTGCCACGGCGAACCGCATCATCCCTACCTCAAGCCGCGGCAAATTCTTCGATGTACTGGAAGGCGTCTTTACTGGCGAAGGTATTGGGGTGGACCGGGCCGGAGCCGACGAATGCGTGAACATAGTCGGACAAGCTCTGGCCAATAACAGCTTCCGCTTCAAGGTGACGCAGGCGCAACTGCAATTGCAGGGCCGCTCCCGCGAGTTTTTTCTACCTCCCTTGGAGCCGCGCGCCATCAAAGCGCTTTGCCGCCAAACCAGCGTCGATGGCCTCGTGGTGCTCGAAGCATTCGACTCGGATATGAGTTTGACCCGTACGAATGGAGAGCGTACTTACAAAGACAAAGAAGGCAAGGAGCACAAGGTGCCCACCGTGCGCGTCAACATGCTAATGAAGGTGGTGACTGGCTTCCGAACGTATGGGGCTCAGGGCTTCATAGTGGACCAGGCTAGATTGGAAGACCAGCTAGGGTTTGTGGGGGAAGGCGACAATTACCAGGCTGCGTTGCGCCAACTGCCGCCACCTACTGAATGCATTTTGCGGGTGGCGCGCCTGGCCGGGGATAAGTATGCCCGTCGCATCGCGCCTTCTTACGTTACGCTTCAGCGCAGCTATTTTCCTAAGGCGAAAGGAGATGAACTCATGCGCCAGGCCAACGTGCGGGCCAGTACTGGTGATTGGCAAGGAGCCGCTGCTCTTTGGCAGCGAGCAGCTAAAAATCTGAATTCTAAAATTGCCGGGCGCGCTTTTTATAATCTCGCGGTGGCCAACGAAGTTCGCGGCAATTTGACGGAGGCCATAGAGTGGGCCAAAAAATCGGCGTATACCTGCGACAACCGGCCTGCTCGTGGCTACTTGCGCACTCTACAGGTACGCCAGCAGGAATACGCCCTGATTGAGGAGCAGCTGAAAAGCCTGCCAGTTGAAAAGTGATAACAAAGTTGGTTTAACCGTGTCGTCGGGCTACCTTTGCGCCTCGTTTCGGCAAAGTCTGCCGACGATTAATTCATTCCAACTTCTTTCTTATGAAAAGCCTCGAGATTGTAGGGTTTAAAAGAGCGAATCTCGGTAAAAAGGATGCCAAGGCATTGCGCCTGGACTCGTACGTACCGTGCGTACTGTACGGCGGCACCGAGCAGGTTCACTTCTCGGCCCCGGCCATCCTTTTCCGCGAACTGTTGTACACGCCCGAAGTTCACATCGTGGACCTGAACGTGGAAGGCACGCATTACCGCGCCATCGTGCAGGATGCGCAGTTCCACCCCGTGAACGAAATGCTGCTGCACGTTGACTTCCTGGAGTTGCAGGAAGGCAAAGAAGTGAAGATGGACATTCCAATTAAGTTCGTAGGCGTTTCGCCGGGCGTACTGGCCGGCGGCAAGCTGGTGAGCAAACTGCGCAAGCTGAAGGTGAAAGCCACTCCCGAAAACCTGCCCGACTACGTGGAAGTAGACATTTCGGATATGGCACTCGGCAAATCCATCAAGGTGAACAAGGTGGAAGCCAAGAACTACACCATCCTCACCAACGCGCTGGCTCCTATTGCCACCGTCACCATCCCGCGTGCACTGAAAGGCCAGCTGCAAGCCGACAAATAAGATCACGGATTAGCGCGGATTTAAACGGACTTCACAGATTTCGTGGACGATTAATTCCGCCGCTGACCCGCTGACGCTTACCTACCAGGCCGCCTTGTTCGCAAGGTGGCCTGTTTTGTTGCAGCTATGGCATCAAACGCAACAGCTCCAAAACTAAATACGCGTGTTTCACGCATCTTTGCGTTGCGGCGTTGGAGCCGTCTACAAAATCCGTGAAATCCGCTTAAATCCGCGCTAATCCGTGATCTTTCTTGTTCTGGCTCTCGGCAATATTGGGCCGGAGTATGCCGATACGCGCCACAACATCGGCTTTATGGTGGCCGACTATCTGGCCCGGAAACACGATGCACGCTTCGAGCTGGGCCGTCATGCTTTCGTGACCGAAATCAAGCACAAGGGCAAGACGTTCGTGCTTGTGAAGCCTACCACCTACATGAACCTGAGCGGTAAGGCGGCGGCGCATTATCTCACTAGCCTCAAGATCGACAAAGAGAACATGATCGTCGTTACTGATGACCTGGCTCTGCCCTACGGCAAGCTCCGGCTCAAAGGCAAAGGCTCGGCTGGCGGACACAACGGCCTGAAAAGCATCCAGGAATCCATTGGCAGCGACGAATACGCCCGCCTGCGCTTCGGAGTGGATGCTAATTTCTCGAAGGGCCGGCAGGTAGACTACGTGCTCAATCCTTTCTCGGCCGATGAGCAGATTGATCTGCAAACCCACATCGAAAAAGCGGCCGACGCTATTCTGAGCTTTGGCACTATCGGCTTGGAAAGAACAATGAACGTCGTGAACACGAAGTAAGCGTGCGTTGCACTCGCCGACCACATACTAATTCATCAAAAGCAAAAAGCCCAATTCTTGTAGAAAGAATCGGGCTTTTTGCTTTTAACTGGAGTGAAGAATAAATGACCCGCCGTCAGAGCTACGCGATGCTGGAGCCAGGGCGCACGTGGCTGCTCGGCTGCATCAGGCTCAGCGTACCGTCGGCGTTTTCGGCCATCAGCAGCATGCCCTGGCTTTGGATGCCTTTGATTTCGCGGGGCGCAAGGTTGAACAATACTTGAACCTGCTGGCCGATAAGGGCTTCGGGCAGGAAATGCTCGGCTATGCCGCTCACAATGGTGCGCGGCTCCTCAAAGCCAAGGTCGACTGAGAGTTTGAGCAGCTTTTTGGTTTTCACTACTTTCTCAGCGGCCACAATAGTGCCGATGCGCAAATCCATGCGCTGGAATTCCTCGAAGCTCACGTCGTTTTTGGCCGGTGCGGCCACGGCAGCGGCTAGTTCGTTAGCCTTTTTGGTATCGAGCAGCTTCTGTACTTGGGCTTCCACAGTGGCATCTTCAATCTTGTCGAAGAGCAGCGCGGCAGCGGCTAGCTGGTGGCCAGTGGGTAGAGCGTCGGGGCGGCCGGCGGCTTGCCAGGGGCCTTTTTCGGTGTTGAGCATGGCGCCCAACTTCTCGGCAGAATAAGGCAAGAAAGGCTCCAGCAGCGTCACGAGGCTGGCAGCTAACTGCAATGCTACGTGTAGTACGGTGCCGGTGCGGGCCTCATCGGTTTTGATGAGCTTCCACGGTTCCGTATCGGCGAGGTACTTGTTACCGAGGCGCGAGAGGTTCATTAGCTCGTTCAGGGCGTCGCGGAAACGGTAGTTATCAATCAATTCCCCGATGCGGTGCGGGAACTCCCCAAGCTGGCGCAGTACGTCTTCGTCTTCGGTAGTGAAACCAACGGCAGCAGGCACTTTACCTTCGAAAAACTTGTGCGTAAGCACCAGAGCCCGGTTCACGAAATTGCCGAGGTTGGCAACCAGTTCGTTGTTGTTGCGGGCCTGAAAGTCCTTCCAAGTGAAGTCGTTGTCCTTGGTTTCGGGCGCGTTGGCGCAGAGCACGTAACGCAGCACATCGGCTTTACCTGGAAAGTCTTGCAGGTACTCGTGCAGCCAGACGGCCCAGTTGCGGGACGTACTGATTTTGTCGCCTTCCAGGTTCAGGAACTCGTTGGCGGGCACGTTGTCGGGCAGCACATAATCGCCGTGGGCCTTGAGCATCGTGGGGAAAATGATGCAGTGGAACACGATGTTGTCTTTGCCAATGAAGTGCACAAGCTTGGTGCCGGCGTCTTTCCAGTAGGTTTCCCAGGTGTCGGGCAGCAGGTCTTTGGTGGCCGAAATGTAGCCGATAGGTGCGTCGAACCACACGTAGAGCACCTTGCCCTCAGCTCCCGCTACTGGCACGGGCACGCCCCAATCCAGGTCGCGGGTTACGGCGCGCGGGTGCAGGCCCTGATCGATCCAGGATTTGCACTGGCCATAGACGTTGGTTTTCCAATCCTGCTTGTGGCCTTCTACTATCCACTCGCGCAGCCAGGGCTCGTACTGGTCGAGCGGCAGGTACCAGTGCTTGGTTTCGCGCAACACGGGTTGGTTGCCGGAAAGCATGGAGCGCGGATTGATCAGTTCAGTGGGGCTGAGGGAAGTGCCGCACCGCTCGCACTGGTCGCCGTAGGCGTGTTCATTGCCGCAGTTTGGGCAGGTGCCTACGATGTAACGGTCGGCTAGGAATTGGTCGGCCTTCTCATCATAATACTGCTCGGAGGTCTGCTCGATGAACTTGCCTTCCTCGTAGAGTTTCTTGAAAAAGCCGCTGGCTACTTCGCTATGCGTTTGCGATGAAGTGCGCGAGTAGATATCAAAAGAAACCCCGAAATCCTGGAATGAGTCGCGGATGAGGACGTGGTATTTATCGACTACTTGCTGGGGCGTACTTCCTTCTTTCTGGGCCCGAATGGTAATGGGCACTCCGTGTTCGTCGGAGCCACAGATGAATTTCACGTCGCGCTGCTGGGCGCGCAGGTAGCGCACGTAGATATCGGCGGGCAGGTATACGCCGGCCAAATGGCCGATGTGCACGGGGCCGTTGGCGTAGGGCAGCGCGGCCGTAACGGTATAACGTTGGGGAGTGGCAGGCATGAAGGCGGAAATCGAAATGAATACGGCCGAGTTGCGAGGCGAGCTACGCAATTCGGAGTGCAAAGGAACAAGTAAAATGAAGAAAGGTGCAGGCTTAATACTGTATTGACCCAATCAACGTGCAAATACCACTATATTTATCCGGTCTACGGCGGAGGTTGCCGTATCTGACTTCTTTCTCTCATTCTGCCCCACATGAAAAACACCGACCAAGAGCAACCCGCCAAAAAAGCCAAGAAGGAGAAAGATCCTACTGAAAAAGCGCAACGCAAAGCCGCGAAGGCCAGCAAGGAGACTTCTTCTACCATCACCGATAGCCGGTCGGCCAAAAAAGTCACGCAGAAGAAAGCCCTCAGAATTGCCGCCAAACAGCTACAAAAAGAGCTAGACACGCGCATCAACGAAGTAGTGAAGCGCATTCGCAAGGAAACCAAGGCCAAGCTGAAAGAAGTGGTGAAAGACGCCACTCGCCGCCTCGATACCGACATGGAGCGCCTTTTCGAGCAGGCTTTGCACACCATCGTACGCCACCACGAAAACGGTACCAGCGCTGCTTCCGACAGTATTTCGACGGATACCGGAGTTCCGGCTAGCAAGACGGCCAAGCAGTCTGCTGCGCGCCCAGCCGCTCAAAAGCCCGCCGCCAAGAATCCTACCGCAGCCAGCGCTAAGTCGGCCCGGCCAGCTTCGGCCGCCAAAATTGCTGCGGCGAAGTCGGCAGCAGCTAAATCAGCACCAGCCAAGCCGGCCGCTAAACCCGCCGCACCTAGCCGATCCCGCGCTTCTGTTACGCCCAAGCTGACTGCAACCCTCGCTAATGGTACGGCAGCCACAGCCGACGGAACGGGTACTGATAGCAATAGCTAAAGAATAGCTGTTCTAGCAAGCTTTAACAGCCGGCTGCTTCTTCGGAAGCGGCCGGCTGTTTCGTTTTAGTTTATAAAAAGCGAGGAAGAGGCTTACTTATGGCCGACGCACCGTGTCTACAATACCGCCATTCAGCCGGCGCAGGCGAGTTTCAGGGGTGGTCGTGTTGGCCTCGTTGGTGTTAAGGCTTTCGGGGCGCTTGCGGGAGTTGATGCCGCTAGCCTGCTCGCCCAGTGGCACGCGGCCGGGGGTGGCATCCGGCACGGAGCCGCCGTAGCCAGTGCCGCTGTTGTACGCGGCTTGCCGGTCGGCATCGGTGCGGACTTCGGTGGGTGGAGCCGTGGGGCGCGCCACTTCGTTGGAAGTTTCTTGCGTGGTGAAGCAGGAACTTAGCAAGCCAACGGTACTCAGCATGTACAGCCCGGAAAGTACGCGGGCACGAATCGTTTTCATGGGAAGCAGCAACAGGCGGCGCCTACGTTGGCACCACACTAGCTAGAACGGACTATACTGCTGCCTGGTTGAAAATCAGCTCCTTTAAAACTTAAACCAGCTGTGGTTGAACTAGCGCGGCGCGAATTCCATCCCAGAGCTTTACGCGGGCCTGCATACAGGCTGCAGCTACTTCTTGGCTTTCCTGCCAGCGCTGCGCATCGTCTTGGCACAGCTCGCGCACCATCTGCTGAGCCAGCGGCGTGTGCACTTCCTCATCAAGCTGAATGTGGCGGTCGAGGTAGTAGGTGAAGGTATCGAGTTGGCCGGGAAAACGCTGACGCAGATCGTGCACGAGGTGACGGAACATGTCGGGAATCACGTCTTCGCGGCCGAAAGTGAAAGCCGCAGCTATGGCGTGTGGCTTGCCGGAGTCGATGATGCGGAAAGTTTCTAACACAAACTCGCGCACCGAAACCGGGGCCTGGGCTGCTTCTAATGCTTCGGCTACTGAAACGCCGGCTGCCAGCGCGGCCAGGAGCTACTCGATTGGAGCCGTGTCGGCGCCACATTCGCGCATGGAACGCAAGTACAGCTCGAAGTGGCTGGCAGGGTTGCCTTCGGAGTCAACATCCGTTTCCTCTTCCAGCACAATGTCGTTGATGAGGCGGCGCGTGGCCGGATTACCGCGCGGCACCCACGGCACTTCCACGCAGGTCAGCTCCTGCTGCAAAGCCTTGAGCAACGACATAAAATCCCACACCGCAAACACATGGTGTTGCATGAACACGCGCAAATCATCGAGGGTGTGCAGCGACTGATACACGCTGTGGCTGGTGAGACGCTGGCGCGTGGGAGCTAATTGCTGCTGTAGCGCGGTGATGGCGTCCTGAGAAGTTGGCATTGACACTGGAAGTGTGCTGCGCGGCTGACAAAGCCTGCACAACGTTTTCATGAGAAAATAAGTAGCTCACGATCCGAATTGTGTACTACTCAGGAGCATGATTGCTTCTATCTTAAAACAAACAAAGCGAGCCATCGGCTTAGATTACCAACGGTTCGCTTCGAATAATAAATAGATGGCTATTTAGCCTTCTCGAAAGTCATGGCGTAGGAATCCATGCAGTAGCGCTGGCCGGTGGGCTTGGGGCCGTCGTCGAACACGTGGCCGAGGTGGCCGCCGCAGCGGGCGCACATGATTTCGTCGCGGCTCATACCCAAGGTGTTATCGGCGGTTACTTTCAAGCTCGCCTCAGAGGCCGGAGCCCAGAAGCTCGGCCAACCCGTGCCCGATTCAAACTTGGTATCGGAGGAAAACAGCAGATTGTGGCAGCCGGCGCAATAATAAGTGCCTTTAGCGTGGTTGTCCCAGAAAGGATTATTAAAGGGCTTTTCGGTGCCCTGCTGCCGGAGAATGTAGTACTGCTCGGCAGTGAGTTGCTTTTTCCATTCGGCGTCAGTTTTGCGCACTGGAAATTCGTCGGGCTTGCCCGTTACAGGCTTGGGTTTGGGGTAGGCTTTGGCCGCGGCGGTGGGCTGAGTGGGGGCCTGCGGTTTTTCGACGGCTACTGGCTTTTTCTGCGAGCAGGCCGAGTTCAGCGTGAAAACCGACAGCAGCAGAATCAGGAGGGAACAACGCATGGGGTTAGGAAGATAGATTCGCGAACAGGCGGCGCAAACGTGCCGCTTCCGTGGGCCAAACATACGCGCCGCCCATACCGTTCGGTTCAGTAAGAGTCTGTCGGTTTCTATTTCAATACGTTAACTTTTTGATCACACGGGCTTTTGCCGGCAATATTCTGTACCTTTGCGGCCGGAAAAACCTTTGTATGCAGAACATCCGGAACATCGCCATTATTGCCCACGTTGACCACGGCAAGACCACGCTCGTGGACAAGATCATTCACGCCTCGAAGCTTTTCGACGAGCACCAGCAGTTCGACGACCTGATCCTCGACAACAATGACTTGGAGCGTGAGCGGGGCATTACTATCGTCTCCAAAAACGTGTCGGTGCGTTATAAGGACGTAAAAATCAACATCATCGATACTCCTGGTCACGCCGACTTCGGCGGCGAAGTGGAACGCGTACTGAAGATGGCCGATGGCGTGCTGCTGCTCGTCGATGCCTTTGAAGGCGCTATGCCCCAGACGCGCTTCGTGCTAGGCAAAGCCATTGACCTGGGCCTGAAGCCCATTGTGGTGGTGAACAAAGTAGACAAAGAAAACTGCCGTCCCGACGAGGTGCACGAGCAGGTATTCGACCTCATGTTCAACCTCGGGGCTACGGAAGACCAGCTCGACTTCGTGACGCTGTACGGCTCCAGCAAGCAAGGCTGGATGAGCACCGACTGGAAAGTAAAAACCGACAGCATCGTGCCGCTGCTCGACGCCGTAGTGGCCTCTATTCCGCCGGCGCCGACCTTGGAAGGCACGCCGCAGATGCAGGTTACCTCGCTCGACTACTCGTCGTTCGTGGGCCGGATTGCCATTGGGCGGGTGCACCGTGGCACGCTGAAGGAAGGCGCCAACATGAGCCTGATGAAGGCCGATGGCACCATCAAGAAAGTAAAAATTAAAGACCTGCAAGTATTTGAAGGTCTTGGCAAAGTGAAAGCTTCGGAGGTTAGCTCGGGCGAAATCTGCGCCGTAACCGGCATTGAAGGCTTCGACATTGGTGATACCCTCGCCGACGCCGAAAACCCAGAGCCGTTGGAGCGCATCAGCATCGACGAGCCGACGATGAACATGCTCTTCACCATCAACAACTCGCCCTTCTTCGGTAAGGAAGGCAAGTTCGTGACCTCGCGTCACCTGCGTGACCGTCTGTTCAAGGAAACCGAGAAAAACCTGGCTTTGCGCGTGAAGGAAACCGATAAGGAAGACACGTTCCTCGTGTACGGCCGCGGCATTCTTCACTTGTCGGTACTCATCGAGACCATGCGTCGCGAGGGGTTTGAGTTGCAGGTAGGTCAGCCGCAGGTACTGTTCCGCGAAGACGAGAATGGCAACCGCCTGGAGCCCGTGGAGCACTTGGTAGTGGACGTACCCGAGGAAACCGCCGGTAAGGTGATTGAACTGGTAACGATGCGCAAGGGCGAATTAACCATTATGGAGCCCAAAGGCGACTTGCAGCACCTGGAATTCAACATTCCGGCTCGGGGCCTCATCGGCCTGCGCAACAACGTGCTGACGGCTACGGCTGGTGAGGCCATTATGAACCACCGCTTCTCGGCCTACGAACCTTACAAAGGCACCATCCCCGGCCGTATCTCCGGCTCGTTGATTTCGATGGACACGGGCCCCGGCACGGCCTACACCATTGATAAGATGCAGGACCGCGGGGAGTTCTTTGTGGACCCAGGTGAGGAAGTATACGCCGGCCAGGTTATCGGTGAGCACACTCGCCCCAACGACTTGACGATCAACATTCAGAAAGGCAAGAAGCTCACGAACATGCGTGCTTCGGGCTCGGACGACAACGTAAAAATCGTGCCTAAGCGTCAGTTCTCGCTGGAGGAAGCCATGGAATACATCCAGAAAGATGAGTACCTGGAAGTAACTCCGAAATCGGTGCGGATGCGCAAAATTCTGCTCGATGAAAACGAGCGTTTGCGTTCGGCCAAGAAAGTAGACTAACGTTTCGTTTGTCGTTTTTTGTGAAGGAGGCGCGGCTTTAGTCGCGCCTCTTTTTATTGCAGCTGTAGTCGGATTTAAATCTACTGGGCATCTTCAATTGCCGTTCCTTTTTATTCTCTAAAACGTGTTTTGCAGATGGCATTATTTATGTGGCTACGCCTATATCTTTGTCGAATTGAGTAACAAAATCTTTTTACAATTATAGTCCTAACGAGCGGTTAGGAGTGCTGATGAAAAAAATTCTACTCGTGCTTTGGGCTTTTTGCCTGGGGCTTAGTGCGCAGGCAAACGAGCCAGCAAGTACCGCTTTCGAGTTTATTCAAAACAAGGGGCAATGGCCGGCGCAAGTCCAGTTTGCGGCCAATGTGCCTAGCGGGCGGCTCTTTCTAGAACCCACCGGATTCTCCTACAACCTACAGACTCCAAAAGCTGGCTACCACGCCGACGACGCCAATGCGGGGCCAATACAAGGCCATGCTTTCCGCACTAAGCTGGTAGGAGCTCGGTCCGTGAGTCCAGCCATAGGCGAACAGCTCCGACCAACGTACCACAACTACTTTATCGGCAATGAGCCAGCTAAATGGGCCAGCAACGTGCCCCTCTTTAGTGCCGTACGTTACCGACAGCTTTATCCTGGGGTGGATATGGTGTGGCACACAGCTGCCGGCCAACTGAAATACGATTATGAGTTGGCAGCTGGTACCGATCCGGCCCTCATTCGGCTACAGTACGAGGGCCTCGATAAGCTGGAAGTAGTGGATGGAATGCTGCAATTGCATACGTCAGTGGGCGTCATCACGGAGCAAGCGCCAGTAGCTTGGCAAACCGATCCACGAGGACAACGCCATTTTGTAGCCTGCTCCTACGCACTCACTGGTACGGAACTGCGGTTTGCGGTGGGCCAGCATAACCCGCGCTGGCAACTTACCATCGACCCGACGTTGGTATTCAGCACGTATTCGAGCAGTACAGGCGGCTTATCAGCCAACGTAGCGGCCGCCGATGCGCAGGGCCAAGTGTACACGGCGGGCTATGTGATTTCGGCACCTTTTCCGATTACAGTGGGCGCCTATCAAACGCAACAGCTTGGTTCTAATGTAGGCTTACTGAAATTAAACGCCACGGGCAGTATGCTGCTCTATGCTACATATCTGGGCGGCACTGCTCAGGAATATCCTTTAGACATTGCTTTTAGCAGCAATCAAGAGCCTATTCTACTTGCTATTTCGTCTTCTCTCAACTATCCTCTGCTTCCCACTGGCGGCTTCGACCGAACGTTTAATGGTCTCCAAGATTACGTTGTCACCCGGCTAAGCACTGCTGGCAACCAACTGCGTGGCTCCACCTACCTCGGCGGCTCGAACACCGAAGGCGGCTCCCTATCCAGCAATGCCTCAAACATTGTAGTGGCACCAGATGGCGACGTGCTGATAGGCGGCATCACCAATTCCTCTAATTTTCCTACGCAAAACGGTTTTCAGAACACTAGACCTTCCCCAAATAGCAGAGAAGGATTCGTAACGCGGCTTGATGGCACCCTTTCAACGTTGCGCTGGTCCACCTATCTTGGTGGAACTGGCTAAGACCAGATAAACGACCTACTGTTGGCCGCAGACGGTTCGGTTTATGTATGCGGGTCCACTGACAGTTTTAATTTCCCGCTGGGTAGCACTGGTCTCAACCGCACCTTACTAGGTAATACCGATGGCTTCTTGGTGAAGCTCAGTGCCAGTGGCGATGCTCTACTCAACGGCACTTTCCTTGGTACTAATCAAGCTGACATAGCTCGTTTTCTGGATGTAGATGCCAGCGGCCGAATTTTGGTAGCCGGAGCTACTACTGGCGATTATCCTACTACGGCCGGTGTGTTTCAGACCAACACCTCACCAAGCAGGCTATTCATCCATTGCCTCAACCCGGCGCTGAACCAAACCGCGTTTGCTACCCAGATTGGTTTGGGTGGTACTCTCAGCAGTTTTCTTGAGTCCAATATTATCACAGGTTTCGGGGTAGATGGCTGCGGACGACTGCTGTTTAGTGCTTACACTACTTCGCAGAATTGTCCGCTCTCGGCTGATGCGTTACAACGTAGCCCGCGCAGCCTTTACTTAGGCGCGTTATCTGGTAATGCCCAGACGTTGCTATACGGCAGTTACTTTGGAGGGACGCAAGGTTTCACCACGCACTTACACTATGCCGCATCCAACCAAATAACCCGCGCTGGCGATTTATATCACGTGGAGTGCACTACTTCCAACCAGTTTCCCACCACGCCCAGCTCCTATGCGCCCGTTCGTAATAGTGCTGGCAACATCGGGGCTATTTTCAAATTTTCTTTTTCTGGAGCCAATAGTGTACCCGTGCAGGCAGCCGTACCTGCTGTAGCCCCCGGTTGTGCTCCTTTGTTGGTACAGTTTGGCAACAACAGCGTGGGCGGCAACCGCTACCGCTGGAATTTCGGTGATGGCTCATCTATTGATACCACTGCTACGCCGCAACACAGCTTTACACAGCCTGGCCGCTACCGTGTGCGGCTGGAAGTACAAGCGCGGGGAGCTTGCCAAAACACCTCTGACACCACCTCCGTGCTAGTGGTAGCTGGTGGACCGCAGCCGGTGCGCAGCCGCACCGACTCGCTGGAATGTGGCCGGGCGCTGGTGCTTGATGCCGACATTGTGGGAACTTACCTCTGGTCGACTGGTGCCACCAGCCGCAGTATTGCCGTGCAACAACCAGGTGTCTATTCGGTTTCGGTGGCTGTACCGGGCCAGTGTGCGGCCGAGCAACGATTTGAAGTGAAACTAGTACGCTTGGTTATACCACCCAACATTATCACGCCCAACGCCGACGCTAAAAATGACATCTTCAAGTTACTGGACCAGTTGAGCGGCGCCGAGTTGCGGGTCTTCAATCGGTGGGGCAAGGAGGTATACCACGCTTCTCGCTACGACAACACATGGCACGGCGACAGCCAGCCGGCGGGCGTATACTACTACCTCGCCACTCGCGCTGACTGCGGCCTCACTTACAAAGGCTGGCTGGAAATAGCCCGCTAACAAATCTGTAGATGCCCTTGTCCAATAGCGGCTCTTATTGCAAGTGAATCGGCAGTAAGAACTGATGCGGATATGGGGGAGCATGGTTCACTCACAGCGCAGTTTAGTGGACTGAAGGCAATGTCCAGAGCCAGCAGGTTATGCGGCCTACGGGTCGGCAAGATGCCTTGGGAAAGGCCGCACGCACCACTGCTGAATCGGCGTCGGTAGCGGTAAGAATATAGCCGGGGCTGCGGAGAGAGCCTATGGCCCTTGGCGGCACTACCTGCACCGTACGCGGATAGGCCAGGATGTAGAAACGTAGAGAGGCGTTGTAGCCAGGGCCGCCGCCCAACGCAGTGGGTGGTTGCCGCATTTGATAAAATCCCGGAGGAGCAACTACCGCCAACGGCGTTGGCGGCTGCGCTTCATGGCGTAGCGCCCGCAGCCCATAACCCGCCCGCAACTCCTCGAATGGATCACGCCAGTTACCTCGCAGTTCATGCCGGGTTGTAAGGAGCGGTGGAAGCAGGATGAAGGCCGTGAGCAGGACTCGCAAACTTACCCGCTGAGGCCCAGCTGGCAGTCGGCTCAGCAGCCAAGTAGCCAGCCTCGGAGCCCCCAGCCCGACCAGTACTGCTATCCAGGGATATGCTGGCAGCGCATACCATTCTATTCGCGTTTTGGCCGTTGTGAGTACCAGTAGCATACACACCACCCAGCTCAGCGCAAACCATGCTACCCGCCTAGCGCGGGCATCGGGGTGGCGCAGGGCAAAGGGCACAACCAGTGGCACCAAGTAAATCCAGGGAATAAACTTATTGTCTGCCATCCGCGCCAGATAGTAATACCAGGTTTCTTCGTGGTTTTCCAGCGCGGTGCCGAAACGCCCACCTAGCTCGTTGTAGTTGACGGCGGCCCAGTAACCGGGAGCTTGATGCTCACGCAGAACATACCAACTTACTCCCACCGCGGCCCAGCACAGTACTACCACCCAAAAACCCGGTGCAAGCAGCAGCCGCCACCCATTCCGACGCACTAGGCAATACAGCGCCAAACCAGGCATCGGTAACAGCACAGCTACACCCTTGGTGAGAGTAGCCACAATAAGGCCCACTCCCACCCCCAGCCACCAGCGGCGGCGCCCGGTTTCGAGCAGCAGCAACACGGAGATGGCAGTAGTGGTTTGCGCCAGCGTGAGTAGCGCATCGTAGTCGCCAGTGTGGCCGTGGTGTTCTCCCAAAAAAGCTAGCGCACTCAGTAGCACCGTCCCGGCCAAAAGCCCCCCCAGTGGGCGGCGCAGAAATTTGGCCATAAACCGGTAAATCAACGTCACCGTGCCTAGCGCGGCCAGCGCCGCTGGTAAGCGCACGGCCCATTCTGAGGGTCCTAGCAGCCGAATGAGACTAGCCTGCAACCAAATCATGAGGGGCGGCTTGGTATTCCACAAATCAGGCTCAAACCTGTAGGTGGTTATCAGCCAATTGTTGCTTCGCGCCATTTCTAGGGCGTTGACGGCTAAACGAGCTTCATCCCATTGCCGCAACGTAAGGCCACCTAGGTCAGTGAAGAATCCAACGGTTGCTAATATGCCTAATAAGGGGCCAGCCCAGTGAGCTAGTCGGCGGATTTCAGGCAGTGTTGGAGTCATGCAAGGCAGTTTTCAATGAATGATAAATTATGCTGTATTTGATCTTAGGTGGCGGTGTGAGACCGTTATCGGGATTTTACTTGCCCGTCCTAAACGCAAGTTCTACCCCTTGAGGTTAGGTTATGTGGCTAGGATTCCCGCTGGCGTACGGCTTCGAAGGTGAGGATGGCCGTGGCGGTGCTTACGTTGAGCGAGTCGATGGCGCCGCGCATAGGAATGATGATGGTGTGGTCGCAGGCTTCGCGCAGTTCGGGAGTGAGGCCGTTGGCTTCAGTGCCCATTACGAGAGCCGTGGGGCCGCGAAAGTCGCAAAGAGTGTACGGCACGGCCGCGTCGGTGAGGGCGGCGGCGTACGTGCGGATGCCGTGCTGCTGGCACCAGCTCAGCAGTTCCTGGCGGGTGGTGGCCACGGTGGGCACCGTGAAAATGCAGCCAATACTGGCCCGAATGGCGTTGGGGTTATAGAGGTCGGTGCGCGGGTCGCAGACCACGACGGCGGTGGCTTGGGCGGCGTCGGCGGTACGCAGAATGGCGCCGAGGTTGCCAGGTTTTTCCACGGCTTCCAGTACCAGCAGCAGGGGCGCGGCCGTTAGGGGAAGTTGCTGCAAGCTGTGGCGCGGCGGCTGGGCCAGGGCCAGCACGCCGTCGGAACCCTCGCGGTACGCCACTTTCTCGAATACGGCTTTCGACACCTCAAACCATTGCGTCTGGCCTTCGCCGAACAGCTCGCGCAACGCCTGCAACTGTTCTTCACCCGCTAATTCGGGACACACGAACAGAGCTGGCACGGCTACGCCCGCGCCGTGGGCAATAGTTAGCTCCCGCTGTCCTTCGATGATGGTGAGGCCCTGCTCGCGCCGCTCGGACGATTTTTGCTGGAGGCGGAGCAGGTTTTTGATGCGCGGGTTTTGGGGGCTAGTTATGAGGTCGGGCATGGGGTGAGGCGGCGGGCGGCGGCGGCGCGAAGATACGGCTGGTGTTCCAAGGAAGTTGCCGATAGTTGCGGGCTCAAACGCTATTGCGTTATTCTTGCAGCCGCGGAAGCACCTTCGCCCCTGGTTTTACCTCCGCGTTCTATGCAGTTGAAGTTAAGTACCAAGATCCTTCTCGGCTTCCTCATCGCTTTGGCGGTGCTGCTGCTTACGTCGCTGATGGCTTACCGCAGCATTGGGCAGCTTGCCTTTTACACGCGCCAGGTAGAGCACACCTACAAGGTGCTGCAACATACGTCAGAGCTGCGCACGCGGGTACGCGATGCTCAAACGGCGGTCCGTGGCTACCTGCTGCTGGCCGATACCGCGCAACTGGCCGGTTACAAGCTTAACTTAACCAACAGCTACAGCAGCTTCGACTCGCTGCAAATGCTCACCCGCGACAATCCCTTGCAGCAGAGCCGTCTCGATACGTTGCGCCAGTTGATGGCCGATGAAAAGATGCTGCTCGATAAGTGGGCCGCCGCGGTACCAACGCCCTACACGGCGCGCGACTTGGTGCTAGCCGACCAACCTACGCTCCAACGGCTGCGCAAGCTCGTCAACGACATCACGGCCACTGAAACCGCCTTGCTGCGCCAACGAAGCGAGAACCAGGATTTCTACGAAAATACCACGCCCCTTACCATCATTGTATCGGCGGTGTTGGCTATTCTTATCGTGCTATGGCTGTTCACGCAAATCTCGCGGGAGTTGCGGGCTAATCAGCGCCTGCAAACTGAAATAGGGCGCGTGAACCGGGAAATTACCCGCCGTATTGCCATCATCGAGCAACTAGCCGACAAAGTGGTGCAGGGCGATTACAGCGTGAAAATCAACAGTGGCGAGCAGCAGGACAGCCTGGGCAATCTGGCTACGTCGCTCAACCTGATGACGCAAACGCTGGAAGAAACCTTCACTGCGCTTCAAAACCGCAACAACGAGCTGGACCAATTCGCCTACGTAGCCTCGCACGACTTGAAAGCGCCGTTGCGGGGCGTGCTGACGGTGGTGAAATGGATTGAGGAAGAACTGGCCCAGGAGTTGAGCGCACAGATGCGGCAGTATCTGGACATGATAAAAGGGCGCCTGGGCCGCCTCGAAGACCTTATCAACGGCTTGCTGGCGTACGCCCGGGCGGGCCGTACGGAACAGGAACTAGAAGAAGTAAACGTGGCCCAATTGGTGTCTGAAGTGAGGGAATTGGTGGTGCCCCGCTCGTTCACTGTAACTATACCGGACGCGCTGCCAACTTTTCTAGCCAACCGGCTCAGCCTGGAGCAAGTATTCACGAACCTGCTGAGTAACGCCGTTAAATACCACCACACCGGCGCGGGCACTATCACCATCGGTTACCACGACATTGGCAAGTGCTACGAGTTTCGGGTGCAAGACGATGGGCCGGGCATTGCGCCGGAGTACCATGAGAAAATCTTTCTCATCTTTCAGACCCTGCGTGACCGGCACAGCGCCGAAAGCACGGGTATTGGCCTGAGCATCGTCAAGAAAATTATTGACGAGCAGAAAGGCACCATCCACGTCGAGTCGGCAGTGGGGCAAGGCACGGCATTCGTATTCACCTGGCCGAAGTGAGTTGTTGGTGCTTGGTTATTGGTGCCTAGTGCTTAGTTGTTGGTACGTAGTGGGCGAATATGTTTTCTAGGTGTCTTACCTTGAATAAAATTGGGGTTGACTGTGCCTCCATCCAGTAAATAAGCGAGATTCGCGGAGCCTGCCATTTTTGGCAAGGTGAAAGAGAAAAGTCCGAGCCTGCTCATTGGCTACTTCTACTAGTGCCTAAGCACCAAACACTAACAACTAGGCATCAACAACTAAGCACTAACACAACCTATGCGCTCAGTATTGCTTGTTGAGGATGATTTTTTCGACACGATGACCGTGAAGAAATCATTTGAGAAATTCAACGTGCAGCACCGGCTGTACACGGCTTTCAACGGTCTCGAAGCCCTCGACCTGTTGCGGGGTGAAAACGACGTAGAAGCCATTCGGCCGCTGCCCGAGGTGATTCTGCTGGACCTGAACATGCCCAAAATGAACGGCCACGAGTTTTTGGCTGAAATTCGCAAAGACCCGCAGCTAGCCGAAATTCCAGTCTTCATCATCACCACCTCGGCAATGGATGTGGACCGGCTCAACGCTCAGCACCTGGGAGTGAGTGGCTACATTCTCAAACCTTTGGATTTTGAAACCAATTCTGATCTGGTGGACAGCATGAGTCTACTGGAAAAGCTGCTGAAATAACGACCTTGGGCTAGCATTTCGGGCTGAAGTGGTGCCGGTAATTCTAAACGGTAGCTGGTCCGTTTCTTGCTGCAAACGCCCGGCTTCATGTAATTTTCAACTGCCGCGCGTCATTTACTCTCTCACTTCCTCGCTTTTCGTCTGCTATGATGCACCGTTCTGTTTTGCTGCTGTCGGCCGGCTTATGGCTGGCACTGCCTACGGCCAGCCGGGCCCAGGATGCACCCCGCCAACTCAGCACGCTGCCTCCCGCCGCTCCTACCCCGGCTCCTGCTCCCGCCGATACGGCCCGCCGTGCCGCCCCGCGCCAGTTGGCTTCCCCGCCTACCCTCCCCGACTCGGTGCGCCAGCAGCAACAGCAACAACAGCAGCGAGGCGTGCTGCCGCCGGCCAACACCACCCGCTATTCGGTGGGCTTGAAAAACGGCCAAGTGTACAAGGGCTTCGACGTGCTAGTAAAACAGCCGCTATTTGGCCGCTCTTTCCTGCTCGTAGACGGGCAGCAGCGTTTCGACTTGGATCAGGTGCGCTATTACGAAGATGAAACCGGCTTCTACGTGCGCACTACGCTGCCCGGCCGCTCGTCCCGCGAAGCCACATTGCGCCGCGACAAAATTGGCCGCATCAGCCTGTATTCCATCACGAGCACTCAATACGCCGGCAACAGCTTCGGCGGGCCCTATGGCTATGGCCGCTACGGCGGCTTTGGTGGCCCCTTCGGCTACGGCGGACCGGTGTACCGCACCACCAAAACCGAATACTTCAGCAAGGATAACGGCCCTATTGAAAGCCTGAGTGTGCGCAACTTAGCCATAGCCACCGCCGACAACCAACTGGCTACCAACCTGCTGCTACAGGCTCGCCAGTACCAGACGTATACCACTCTGAGCTACGTGGCGGCTGGGGGCCTGCTGGTAGCCGGGCTGGCCACCTCGCTCGGCTCCAATAATAGTGGCCCCAGCATTTCGCCGCTGGTGTATGCAAGCTTGCCGTTTCTCGTGGTGCCGTTGGTGCTAGGCGGCAAAAGCCAGAACAACGTCCGGCAAGCCATTAGTATCTACAACCGCGGGCAATAGGTGAGTGGTATCTAGGCCCTGGAATGAACCTGAACTCTCGTGTTAGCCGTAGGCAAGGGATGTGAAACCTGCCCTCTTCCCCGTCGCCGATCCCGATTTTGCAAGCCGCCAAGAAAAGGCGCTCCTGGTACACACGCGGCTGTGCGCGGAGTACGGAGCGCCTTTTCCATTTTTCAGCACCAAAGACCCGCTCAGCGAATTAATTAGCGCCTTGCTTTCGCACCGCACCCGCAACCAAGACTCGCACCGCGCCTACCAGCAGCTGCGGACCCGGTTTCCAACCTGGGACGCCGTGCGCGACGCGCCTACCAACGAGGTGCAGGAAGCCATCAGCCCCTGTACCTGGCCCGAGCAGAAAGCGCCACGCATTCAGGCCGTGCTGCGCGAAATCAGCCAGCGCTGCGGTGGGCCTTGCGACCTGGCGCTGCTGGCCGATAAGCCGGTGGCGGAGGCGCGGGCCTGGCTGGAAGCTATTCCGGGCGTGGGGCCCAAAACCAGCGCAGCCGTGCTGCTCTTTAGCAACCTGCGCATCCCGGCCATGCCCGTCGACAGTCACCACCACCGCGTGGCGCAGCGGCTGGCCCTCATTGGGCCGAAGGTAGACGAAAAAGCGGCGCACCGCCTGCTGGAGGCGTTGTTACCATCCGATTGGGACGCGCAGCAGGTGTATGACCACCACGAAGCCTTCATGTACCACGGGCAGAAATGCTGCTACTTCCACACGCCCGCCTGCGGCCGTTGCGTGGTGCTCGACCAGTGCCCATTTGGGCAGGCGCGGGTGAAAGGAAGCGAGTAAGTTGAGCCGGAGGCCAGTTTGGTTGGAGTTTCTGTGCTCTTTCCCGTAGAATAGCATTTCAGAAGCGTCCATCACAAATCCTTCTTCCATGAAACAGACCTACGGCGTACCCGCGCTGCTTTCGTTTTTCATTCCGGGCCTGGGCCAGCTCATCAAAGGCCAGATCCTGAAAGCCTTTCTCATCTGGGCCGTGGGCGGCGCGGTAGGTTTTCTGCTCGCCTGGACCATTATTGTGCCGTTCGTCATCTGGGCCTGGAACGTGTACGATGCCTACAACGACCCCGCCTAGCACGGACCAAGCAGTAGCGCGAAAATCCGTTCCGCGACGAGCCGCAGGCGAGTTCCTACGCGGTTGAGCCGTAGCGCGAAGCTCCAGCTTCGCGCATCGTTGCACGATTGAAACCGCGCCGTAGCAACGTCCTCGTTCAACCTCAGCAACGATGCGCGAAGCTGGAGCTTCGCGCTACTATGTTCAACTGGCGCGGGCCCGGATACTCGCTCTGCTCGTGCGCGAAGCCGGATTTTCGCGCTACGGGCCGCTTACCCTTGGCGGAGCCGCTACGTCAAAATTCTCTGCCCTTTACAAACTCAGCCGCGAAGGGGCTATCGGCTTGGCCGAAGGTGATTTGCTGGGTTTTGCTGCTCAACACTTCCACCTGGCCCCCTAGTTGCTTCACAGCATTTTCGGCCTCCACCGATAGCGACGTGGTGCCTTCTATATGAATGAGCACCGCGCCAGCGTAGAATAGCCCATCGGCTACCAGGGTGTGGCGCAGCATCTCGCGGTATTTTTTCTGATTGTTTTCTTTGAGACGGTCCAGGTGTTGGCGCAACTCGATGCGCAACTCGCCATTCAGCCGCCGCGACATCACTTGGTTGAATTCGAACTTCTGAATCTTCTCCACATCCAGGCTAGCTGACAGCGGCGCCGGCAGGTTGGCTAGTTGCAGGTCGGCACTGGTGTGGAGTTCACTCTTCAGATCGATCTGGGCGAAGAAAGCAGGCACGATGGGCACCGCGGCCAAGCGCTGGCGCAGGTCCTCGCGCGTGTCGCGGTCCAGGTCGAGGTGGTCGATGATGTTGTCGCCGGTGGGGTCGAGGCGGCGCGAGAAAAGTCCCTTCCATTCGTATAACTCACCGAGCAGCAGGTCGCTGGGAGAGCGTGGAAGTAGTTCGGCACTGAACTGGCGGCGGAATTCTTTGAGGTTAGGCATCGTGCGTAGAGGTTAATTAGTGAGACACTTGTAAAGCCAAAAAACGCTGGGGAAACGTGGCACAGTACCCGTTTCACCAGGCGGCGGCGCGCAGCAGGATTTTTCCGGCCAGCGAGCCCGATGAGCGTAAATTGAATTCGTAGGCGGCCTGCGCGTCGGTGTTGGTTCCCGTATTGGGCACTTCCGTCCAGTCGCCGCCCGCGTCGGAGAGCCAGCGGTACGCCACGGTGGTGGGCACATCGGGCACGTTGGCACCCGCCACGCGCATCTCCAACGATTCGCTGTAGATGGTACGCTCGGGGTAGCTGGTGTCGAAGAAAAACCCATCTTTCACCCGGAACTCGACCACCCGAAAAGCCAGCAGGAAATGCAGCGCCGGATCGTTGGGGCGCGCCAGCCGGGAGTTCAGGAAGGCGGTATGCATCTTCAGCCGCAGGTCGGGGGTAATGGCGGCCCGGTCGAGGCGAATGGCATTTTCGCAGGGCACTTGATTGCGCTGGTGCAAATAAGCATTGGAACCCCGCACCGAAAGCTTGAATTCGAAGTCGTAGAACAGCTTCACGTTGCTACCAGTGGGGGCCGTATTCACTTGCAGCCCGCCCAGGGTGATGTCCACCTTCACATCGCCGAACAGAAAGCGCTGGATATTTTCGAAGCTCTCGTAGCTGTTCACGATGCCCCGATAGCCGGAGTGGGCCCGGTGCACATTGGCCGTAAAAGCCTGGTTCTGTTCCTCGTACCCCTTACCAGACGCCGGGCGCGGACCAGCCACGATGTAAGCGCGGTCCTGGCGCACGAGGCCATCGGAGTAGGTGCCCGTCACGTTGCGCACCACCCCGTAGGAACTGTAGTCGCTCCCGATAATGCACAGGCACTTCTCGACCGGAAAGCCGCTTTTGCCCAGGCTGTGCACGTCGTAGGTGTATTCCTTGCCGGTTTTGTGCTCCAGGTTCAGGTACTGGCGCATGCGCTTTTCCTGAAAGATGTTGGAGTCAAAAGGATTCAGTGCCTGCACGATGGCCTGCTCTAGGAAATCGGGCACCCGGCCCAGGTCGATGCCGCGGTGCGGGGTGCCCATCGTGACGAGGCGGTGCACTACGTCCTGCGGGGCCTTTTTGTACTGGTTGGGCAAGATGTTTTGGAGCAGGCAGCGGCTCACGAGGCCGCCCATAGAATGCGCTATCAGAATGACTTTGTAGCCCGTGAGCGGGTCGTTGGGGTTGCCGGTGGCCGCGCGAAGGCGGGCCGGAATCACGTTCAGAATCAAATCGGCTAGCTCCTCGGCGTGCGCTTCGATGCTGCGCACCTGACCACTAATGAAATCCTGGTCGTAGAAGCGCGGCACCCAGATGCTGCGTTGCGGGTTTTCGGCTTCGCGCAGGCCCTCGTTCACGGCGTCGAGGTAGCGGTAGTTGCCAAGCTTCATGAACCGGATGAGCTGCCCCTCGAAGATGTCGGCCACCTGCCGGTTGCTGCCCGCGGTGTTGGGCGAGGCACCCGGCGGCGTGGGGGCCTGGCGCTTTTCCACGGAGGTAGCCGCGAAGCCGTAGTAGCCATCGTTGAACACCTGCTCCCGCTCATCGGGGGTCATGGCGTAGCCGCGCACATAGACGATGGGATAGTACGGCGGCTCAAACTGAAGAACGACAGGACTTGCGGGAGGCGGCGTAGGTTGCGGCGACATAGGAGAGAAATAAGTGCGTTTTAGATGGAGTTACCGGGTCCTGCCGTGCCACACGCGGCCGGCTTTCCATCTGGGCCTAGCGGGCGGGCTACGGACTGAAGTCCGTGCCACATAGCTTGGCCTCTGCAAACTTGGGGCGGCTTTGTCTTCGGCTATTTTTCGCGGCCGCGTCAACCACCGGCTGGCGCCTACGAGCGGAATAAGTCTCTGCTTGTGGGTGGCAGCAAGCTTTTGAATGAGGCGGGCCTTTCGGAGAGGTTAGCTGGTACTGCGTGTGCGCGTCATCACTGGGTTCTTTTGCGCGGCGGGGCCGCAGTGAAACCTTCTGCCTGTCTCACCCTCCATTCAATATGGCGTAATGAGCAGCAGAAAGTTGAAATGCAAGGAGAAACGCGCGGTGTGCAGACGCAGTACCCTAGCCAGTAGCCAGGGAATCGTGGATAGCAGAGCAACTCGTCAAATATAGACTTTTGTGCACATGAGTGCGTGTTATTTATTGATGACTCGCGGAGAGTGAATCAGGCCGAAGTTCGGGCGTTTCCGCAGGCTTAATAACGGCACGAGCGGACAACCTGAACCGGGCTTTGCGTATAACCGGCTGTAGTCTCTCACCCCTACATTCGGCTTTCTATGACATTTCCTATCTGGGCGCAAGCGGGTTTTTGGGGGCTAGTTTCGGGCTCGGCGCTTTTGCTGGGAGCGGCCATCGGCTATTTCACGAAGGTGCCCCGGCGGCTGATTGCGGCTATTATGGCTTTCGGCAGCGGGGTGTTGATTTCGACACTTTCGCTGGAGATGATGGAGGAGGCGTATCGCAAGGGCGGGCTTTCGTCTACGGCGGCGGGCTTTGTAGGCGGGGCCTTGGTGTACACCGCCGCCAACTGGCTGCTGGCCCGCTACGGTGCCAAGCACCGCAAACGCTCCGGCCCGCAGCAGGAGGAAGAGCGGGCGGCCGTGCAACAAGACCAACAAGGCGGCGAAGACCAGGACGACAACGGCCTGGCGCTGGCCGTGGGCGCGTTGCTCGATGGTATTCCCGAAAGCATCGTAATTGGACTCAGCATGTTAGCGGGCGGGGCCGTGAGCATGGTTGCCGTGGTGGCTATCTTCCTTTCCAACCTACCCGAAGGACTTTCCAGCGCGGCGGGCATGAAGCGGGCGGGCCGCTCGGCGCGTTACGTGCTGCTGCTGTGGGCTGCTATTGCGTTGGTTTCGGGGGTGGCATCATGGGTGGGCTACACCGTATTCAGCGGCTTCTCCGACGAGGTAGTAGCGGCTACGATGGCCGTATCGGCCGGGGCAGTGCTGGCCATGATAGCCGACACGATGATACCGGAGGCTTTCGACGTAGCCCATAATTTCACGGGGTTGATTACGGTGCTGGGCTTTCTGGTGTCTTTTTTCCTGAGCAAGATGGCGTGAGGCATCCTGCCTGGGAGCGGAGCGTTGTTTACCGTGTCAGGCAGAGGCGCGGCCGAAGCATCTCGCGTACTGACATTGTGGTGCTAATCAAAAGAAGTTACCACCCTAGCGAGATGCTTCGGCCGCGCCTCTGCCTGACCGTTCAAACCAGCCATACCATTCCCACAGCGGCTACTATCTATACGCGCTAGATGGCGATACAAACGAGCTAGACGACGCTACAAACGAGCTGAATGACGATAAAAGTGAGCTAGACGACACTAAGTGTGAGCTAGATGGCGATACAAACGAGCTAGACGACACTAAGTGTGAGCTAGACGACGATAAAAGTGAGCTAGATGGCGATACAAACGAGCTGGATGGGGGGTTGTATGCGCTAGACAGCCCTGTTGATGTGCTGAACGGCGGCGTACGCAGTCTGGACGGCCCCTCGCGCGAGCCAGACGACGGCGCAAACGTGCTGGACGGGTGCGAAAGCCGACTATGGGCGGGTCTGCCCAAACTATCTTTAGCGCCATATACACACGAAAAAGCCGTCAGATTCCCCCCTGACGGCTTTTTCTCCCCACCCGGGGTACCCGGCCACCGTCGTCCCAACTTCCCACGGTTGGTCTGGTGGCCGGTTATGGGTTACGCGCTTTCTTCTACCAGCTCGCGGCGGTAGGTGCGCTCAAATTCTTCGTCGATGTGATACGTGGATTCCTCGTGCTGGCTGAGGTCGAGGCCAAGCTCTTCTTCCTGTAGTTTCACGCGCAGCCCGAATAGCCGGTCGGTCAGCTTCAGGAGCACCCACGAGCCGACGAACGAATACGCAATTACAATCAGGAGCCCTAGCACGTGGTAGCCGAATACGGTGGCCGTGCCGTGCACCAAGCCTACTTTGTCGGCGAATACGCCCGTGAGCAGCATCCCGACGATACCGCCGAGGCCGTGGCAGGGAAACACGTCCAAGGTATCGTCGATGGTGGTGCGGCTGTTTTGCCAGTGCACGGCGGCGTGGCTGATGAGGGCCGCCAGCACGCCGAACAACAGGCTTTGTCCGTAGCTAACGTAGCCGGCGGCCGGCGTAATAGCCACCAATCCAACCACTGCTCCGGTACACGCTCCGACAGCCGTTGGCTTGCCGCCGCGTACCACTTCTACCAGCAGCCACGCAATAAGCGCCGCCGCCGAAGCCAGGTTGGTGTTCACGAAGGCCGTTACGGCCAGTTCGTTGGCGCCTAACGCGGAGCCAGCATTGAAGCCAAACCAGCCAAACCAAAGCAAACCCGTGCCGAGCAGCACGTAAGGGACGTTGGGCGTGGAGAAGGACGTATTGCGCAGGTGCGTGGAGCGGCGGCCTAGCACCAACGCCCCAGCCAGTGCCGCAATACCAGCCGAAATATGCACCACCGTTCCGCCCGCAAAATCCAGCACGCCCCATTTATGCAGGAAGCCCTCCGGGTGCCAGGTCCAGTGGGCCAGCGGACAGTAGATAAAGAGGCCAAAGAGCACCATAAACGCCAAATAGCCCTTAAAACGAACTCGCTCTGCAAAGGAGCCCGTAATAAGGGCCGGCGTGATAATGGCAAACTTGAGTTGGAAAGCGAAAAAGAGAATGAACGGAATAGTGGGTGAAAGCAGTGGGTGCGGTGCCGTACCTACGTCGCGCAACAGGGCGAAGGTGAGTGGATTGCCGATGAGGCCGTGCCAGGAATCGCCGTAGCACAGGGAGAAGCCCACGAAGTAAAACATCACCGAGATGATGCCCAGCGCCACAAAGCTTTGCAGCATGGTACTGATAACGTTCTTGGGCCGCACCATGCCGCCATAAAAAAACGACAGGCCCGGCGTCATAATCAGCACGAAGGCGGTGGCAGTGAGCATCCAGGCTACATCGGCGGCATTCAGGGAGCCGGGTGCGGCAGATGGATGCGCAACTTCCGTGAAAGCCGACACCAGCGTTAGGGCCACTAAAGCCACCAAGGCAAGCATGCTTAGGCTGGTACGGCGCTTGGCAGAAGAAATCATAACCACGAAAGTAGCCAGGTTTTAAATTTAAGGTCAATATACGTTGTCTCGTGTTATTTTTGCAAGCACCACCCTATTTTGTAGGGTGCATTTTGGTAAATCATCATATAAAATAACACATACCACTACTTTCTACCCCCTTATTTCAAATACCATCTTATTCACTCAGGACTTACGCACGGCGGCGCTTGTTTAGCCCCGGAGGGGCGGTATATCGGTAGCAAAAACAGCTGCGCTATTGAACCAAGCCCCGTAGGGGCGACACCAATCGTTGAACGGTTGGTGTCGCCCCTACGGGGCTTACAGGTTAATAGTCCATTGGCTGCTACCGATATACCGCCCCGCTGGGGCTCCCCGTAAGCCGCCGTGCGTAAGCCCTGCTTATATGAGCAGCCATTGGCTTGCATTAGCCTACGATTCGGCTGGTGTTTTAGCCCGCAGAAGGCGCAGAAGTTGGCGCAGAGGACGCAGAAGCAAATGGCTTTCAACAAGCAGACGTGAAGGAGCGCGTTTCTACGTTCTGCTGACGTTGTCGCGGATCAGTTCGAAGGATGAGTAGCTTTACTTTCCGCGCTTCCAGCGGTAGTAGGCGCGGTACCACCCGGAAGTCTTTTTGCGTAGCGTAGCCGGTGTTTCCTCCGGAAACATATTGACCCTGAAAACCTGAAACCGGTCGTCTTCTATGTGCATGCCGCCGGTGTCGGTAGCCACGCCAAAAGCAAAGCCAGCCTCCCGGACCTCTTGCTTCGTGGCTTCGTCTAATGACCCGAAGGGATAGGCGAACGAGACAATGGTGATGCCTAATGCTTTTTCGAGCGTGGTTTTGCTTTCCCGAATTTCCTGGGCGGCTTGGGGCTGCGGCAGGTCGGGCAGGCGGACATGGCCCATGGTGTGCGCCCCAATCTCCCAGCCCGCTGCCACGAATGCCTGCTTCTGCTCCTCGCTCATAATCTCACTGCGCGGCTCGTTGGGGTCCGCGTCCACGTCCCAGCGGTTGTAGCGGATACTGGCGTCGCCGAGCAGATAAAGCACGCCGCGGTAGCCGTAGCGTTGCATGAGCGGCAGCAGATTGGTGTAGTTATCGGTATAGCCGTCGTCGAAGGTGAGGACGATGGGGCGAGCGGGAAAGCCGGCCAAGTCCTTTTCGCCGTTGGCAAAAGCCAGGTAGTCGATGAAGGTGATAGGCGTAAACTGCTGCCGCTGGAAGAAGCGCAGGTGCTGCTCGAAATTGTCCTTCGTTACGAAGATGCGGTGCCTGGTTTGCAGCGGCGCATCGGGTATTTTGTGGTACATGAGCACCGGAATGAAGCCGGGCACCCGCTTTTTCATGATAGCGGAACGGTACACAGCCAGCACTTCGGCACTGATGCGGGGCAGATTGTAGTCGGTGCGTACGCGCTGGGCCAGCACCTCTGGTACAGGCTGCGGGGCTTGCAAAAAGGTGCGTGCTTCGGCTAGCAAGGCTGCGTAGTCTACTTCGGTGGAGGTGAAGCGCGGGGAGATGTCGCCGAAATTGGATGCAGCGGCGGTGCGGTAGGTTTCATCTGTCACGATGCCTTCGGAAGACGCTTCACCCAGGGCCAGCACCGGCACGCCAGCACCCAGCGCCTCAATAGCCACTCGCCCCGCTCCAACCACCAGCGTGGAGCGACGCAGCCAGCCCGGCACGTCCTGCGTGAAACCCACCACTTCAATTCGCTCGCCGAAACGAGCTTGCAAGTTTGCCAGCGCCATTTTTCCTAGGCCAGGCAGGTGGTCCATCTCTCCCCCTATCAAAGCCAAACGCAGAGTAGAAAACTCCGCCAGCAGCACCGGAAACACCTGTTGCAGCAATGCCGCCGCCCGTTCTCCTTTGCCACCATTGAAACGGCCGACAAAGGAAACACGAAGCGGCGCTGGCGTGGCCTCATCCCCCCGGCCCCCTTCTCCTTCAGAGAAGGGGGTGCCAGACGTTTTAGCGTTAGAGCTAGCGTCAGCACTAGGTTCTAGGGCTAGTTCCCCCTCTCTGAAGGAGAGGGAGCTAGGGGGTGAGGCTCCGAAATCTACTCCGTTGGGAAGGGCTGTTATTTTCTCCGGGCGCATCTTCACCTCCTCAATTAGGTGGGTGCGCAAGTTGGCGCAGATGGCAATGACTTTGTCGCCGTAGATGTCGAAGAGACTGGTGCTGGCGTGCAGGTGCTGGCGGCCGTGCACGGTGCTGACGAGCGGCACTTTGAGGCCGCGCAACGCGAAGTAAGCCACCCAGCTAGCGGCCCGGGAATGGGCGTGTACAACGTCTATGCGCTGCGTCCGCACCAGCGCCCGGATGCGGCTACTGTTGCGCAGGCGTTGCATGTGCCGCCGGTTGCTGATGGGCAATTGCTCTACGTGCCCACCCGTGGGTAATGTGGCGGCATCGGAAAGCAGCCACACTTCGTGCCCTTGCGCCCGATGTGCTTCGGCCAAATGCACGGCATAGCTCACCGAGCCAGCGAAGAAATTGGCAGATAACACGTGCAGGATGCGCATAAGAGAAAAAGCAAAAGATGCCGCTAAAGGTACGAAGTCGCCTTAGCGTGCTGTCGACGCTCTGTTTTCCGTCATAAAATCACTAAGTTTCATCCTGAGGCATAACCGCAAAATACAGCGAGCGTGTCTTTCAGATGCCTTGCAGTCGTTTCAGTTGACTTTTGCCCGCTCAGATTACCATCTTTCAGCTTACTATTTATTGAACCACAAATCACAAATAATGGAGAGCTTTTTACTGTTAGTTCTAGGTGTGCTCGGCATAGTGTTTTATCAAAGGCTAGCTGACCGGATAGTTCGGCTCACGCAACGCTTAACGCAACGAGAAAAAGACTTTGCTCAGTTATTCACGCTTGTTGAGCAACTGCGCGAGGAGCTACGCCAGCAGCGGGCAAGTCGGCCACCCGTTGCAACCCCGCCGGTAGTTCCAGTTGCACCCGCCCCGCCCGTCGTGGCTTCGGCACCGCCCGTAGCAGCGCCACCTCGCCCCGCCGCCATCATTCCGCCCGCAACGGCAACACCTGCCGTGGCTTCCGTTCCAACGGTACCGAAGCCGGCGGTGCCAGCTCCACCAGTCGCCGTTCCGCCGATTTCGGTACCGGCTGCTACGCCAAACCCAGCAGCGCCTACACCGCCAGTGGTGCCAGTGCCACCGGTAGTAGCACCCCGCCCAGTTGAAGAGAAAGTACCAGTAGCAGCCGCGACACCGGCAACCCCATCTGCTCCAACACCACCTTCGCCGCCGCCACCACGGCCTATTCTGCAGCCGGCGCCGGTGCCCGCCGAGCCTGCGGGGCCTACGTGGTGGGAGCGCACGGAGCAGGTGCTGCTCGACAACTGGACAGGCATTCTAGGAGCGGTGGTGCTCGTGACGGGCATTGGATTCCTGGGCATCTACACGGCACTGCGCGTGAGTCCGCTCATTCGGTTTGGGATGATTACGGCCTTCGCGGCAGCCCTGCTGGGTGGGCATCATTATCTGAAAACCAAACCATTTGCGGCACGCCTGCACGTGTGGCTGCAAAGCAGCGCGGCGGCCGTTTTCCTGTTTGCCTGCGTGGGCGCCGTGAACGTGCCGGGTCTGCAATGGGCTGAGCCGCCGCTGAGCTACGTGCTGCTGCTAGCGGGTGTAGCTGTGAACCTCTGGCTGGCTTGGAGCGCCAGCCGCGAGGCGGTAGCTACGCTGCACGGCGTGCTGAGTCTAGTGGCGTTGGCGGTGCTGCCGGCTACCCTGCTCCCGTTGGCCGCAGCGGCGGGCGTCACGGCCTTCAGCATCTTCATCACTTACCGCCAGCGCTGGAAATACCAGCTGCTGCTGAGCATTGTCAGCTTTTTTGCCTTTCACCAGTTCTGGCACTTCCACGCTGGTCCGGCCACGGGCGCTACGCGGCTGACGGCAATGGGGCTGGTGCTGCTAGTGGGCGTGGTGGCGGCCGTGGTGCAATACCGCCGCGTGTACGCCAGCCTGCGCTTCGACCCGCTGCTGTTTTCGGCCCACGTGCTCAATTGGACCTGCCTGGGCATCAACCTCTACCAATACAGCACCGGCTCGCCCTGGAAAACGGTGCCACTGGGCCTCGGTGCGCTGCTTACGTTCTGGGTGGCGCGGCAGGCCCGGCAGCTGGGCATCCGCTGGCTATTCCGCACCGACAGCATCATTTCCTTGATGCTGGCCTTGTTCACGGCATTTTCGTTGCAGGGCTGGCACGCTACTGGCTCGCTCATCCTCGTATTTATGGTGCTCGAAACCTTGCTCATTGCCTTCATTATGGCCCGCGAGCGGGAAATGGTGGTGTTTCAGGTGGCTTCGGCCGGCGCGCTGCTGGCGGGTATGGGTCTGCTGCTCCTCAATGTGGCCCAGCTCACTTCTTACACTTCCACGGAGCTACATCGAAACGCATTTCTGCTGCTGCTAGTTGGCTGGTTGGGAGCAGGCTATTTCTACCTGGTTCAGCGCCAGCCGTTGCTTAACACCGAAGAAAACACCAACGACCTGGCGCTGTATCGAGGCTTTGGCGGCATGGTCGGGGCCCTGTACTTAGGCGGCGCGGCCTTGCTGCTGCGGGCTCTTTTCGGGGTCGAAGATTCGCCCGTCGCGGGTTTGGTGGGCGGCGCGGCGGCAGCAGCGGGAGTTGTGTTTGCGGCGGCTTGGGTGCTTCGTCCGGCCCCGGTGTGGTTCCGCACCATGCACCTCCTACTTGGCCAGGTTTTGCTGATGGTAGCCATTCTGGGGCTGCACGAAGCGGGCTTGGTTTGGCCCGCCGTGGCTATGCTGCTGTATTTGGAAAGCCTGCTGCTCGCCGGGGCGCTGGGTCGCGCCGCCGAGATGCCGGCTTACCGCGTGCTATTAGTAGCTACGCTGCTCAGCGGCGTCTGGCTGCTGGCGGCCGCGGCTTTCCTGGCTCGGCCAATGCCTCTGGTGCTGCACCGCAATACCATCATTCTACTTTTCACTGCCTTCGCTAACTCCGTGGCGCTGCACCTCACCGTACGCCTACCCCGGCTGACCAACCTGCTCATACACCGCAACGACCGAAGCTTACACAGCGGCCTGCGGGTGCTGACTGGTTTGTTGTACGCGGGCGGCTTGTGGTTGCTGGGTCGGGCATTGTTTGAAGTAGAAGCCCCATCGGTAGCCGCTCTGGTGGGAGGTGCCGCGGCGGCGGCGGGCGTGGTGTTCGGGCTGGCCTGGTGGATGCGCGGCAGCCCCGGTTGGTTCCGGCCGCTGCACCTGGTACTGGGGCAATTGCTACTAACTCTCGCCATCCTTGGACTGCACGAAGCCGGGCTTTCCTGGCCGGCCGCGCTTACGCTGCTGTACCTCGAAACCTTGGGTATGACGCTATTGCTGGCTTGGCGCGCCGAACTGCTGGTGTACCGCCTGCTGCTCATCACCTCCCTGCTGCTGGCCATAGCGCTGCCCTTGCTGGTGTACCGGACTAGCCCCGACCTTCTCCCTGATACTTTACGGGCCGCGCTGCTGGTAGGGGCCGCGCTGGCCACGGCCACCACGCAGGCGCTGCTTCATCGGCTCGGTGCTCCGGTGCACGATGGAATGCCGCTGGCTTATAACCCACTCTACCGCCTGCGGCTACTAGGTGCGCTGACTGGCCTGCTCCTGTTAGCGGCGGGTGGCTTGGTATACGAACACACCTGGGCCGGCTGGGTTGCCGTGGCGCTCGGCAGCACATTGCTATTGGCCCGGCGCTTCGTAGTGATACCAGGGTTATGGGTCGGCGTGCTGTTTGCGGCCGGTAGCTATACCGGGCTGCAATGGAGCCACGTGTTGCCAGCGGATCTGCTTTTCCAGCCACTACCAGTACTAGGCTACCTCCTGCCGCTGCTGGTGCTACCAGCAGTGGGCTTGGCTTGCTCGTGGTGGGAGGCGCGGCAGCAACACGTGCGCTGGCCCTGGCTGTACTTGCTGGGGCTGCACGCGGCCGTAGCCATATGGGCGGCCTTTGCCCCGCGCACGGGAGCCTACCCGGTTCTGCTTTGGACCTTGCTGGCAGCCGGAGCCGCCACCGCTGCGCACATCGTAAGGCAGCGCTTCTCCGAAACTGCTACTCTAGCCCGCCAAGGCTACCCCGACCGTTTCCTGTTGCACCTCACCTTCGCCCTACTCACCGCTGCGTTTTTCGGTCATTTGGCACTACTGCTTGAAGTACCTACCGATACGCTGCTCGGCATTCCGGCTCGGCGTTTCACGGCCGGGGCGCTTCTATTGGTGCTGGCTGTTCTGGCCTGGCAACGGCCTCCCACAACCGAGCCGGTGTACCGGTCCTGGCGGTACGTGCATCCCTTCTTACCGGAACTGACGTTGTTGCTAGCCGTTTTCACGCTGAAATGGGAAGTCCGGGTGGAATGGGAGACCTTGCTGTGGATGCTGCTGGCGTTTGCCCTAACGCTAGGTGCCGGCCGCTTGCCTTACCGGCTGCGGCGGGTCCGGGTATACGGCCTGTTTTTCTTTGGCGCGACGGTGTTTTGGAGCAGTTACGTGGCGCTGGCTTACCTCAGCCCCGGCCAGCTTCTAACGACCCGTTGGTTGGTTACGGCCGCCGCGGTGGCGCTGCTTTTCGCCTACGCCGCCGTCTTCTTCAACCAACGGCCACTGTTGGAAGATGCTTACTGGCCGCCAGCGTTGGTGCCGTTAGCCGCTTTGGGGCAATTGTCGAAACGAGTGCTGGTGCCGCTGCTGTTGTACCCGTCGTTTTTGGCTCTTACGCTGCTGCTAGTCCAGTCGTTTGACCGGTCGGTGCTCACGGTACTGCTGATGATGGAAGTTGTGGCCGCCTTCGTTAGTAGCTTGCTGCTGCGCCGGCAGGATCTGCGCTACGCGGCCCTGGCCGGCATTGCCATCTGCCTCCTACGCCTGATGTTCTTCGACCTGCGCCAGAGCGGCACCATCACCCGCGCCATAGTCTTCATTCTGATTGGCTTGTTGCTGCTTGGCATGAATGCCCTGTATGCCCGCTTTAAAGACCGTTTCGCACCACTACCACTCGGTTCGTTGCCACTTGACTCGGACCCGGAAGAGCCAAACTCTGAAAATGACGCTGTTGAAGGATAGGGCGGGCTTCATTGCGTAGTTGTGAAGCCCGCCAATGTCTCGCAATTGCCCCGAAGCCAGGGCTATGGAATGGTAAGCGCCACAGCGGCGAGACGCAGTTTAGCTCATCATTCGGCTACTTCGTGGCGAAACCATTCAGCCTTGGCTTGACGCTTCATCTTGATTTGCGGGCAGTAGTGTTGTATCTTCCGTGCCCTACTTTCTTTTCTCACTCCATGCAATTCCAAGACCTCCGCTATTTTCTGGCCTACCTGGTGCCCGCCTGCGCGGCGGCGGGCTTGGCCCTACGGGGCCCCTGGGCCTGGCTAACACCGCTGTTTGTGTTTGGGCTAGTGCCGCTGTTGGAGCTACTTTCGCCACCCTCTCCGGGCCGCTCCGATGAGCCCGCCACCGCCGGCCCGGCCCGTCACCCCTTCTTCGATGCGCTGCTTTACCTCAACGTGCCGTTGCAGTTAGGGCTGTTGGGCTGGTTTCTGTGGGTGATGACGCATACTTTACTCACCGGAGCGGAAACTGCTGGTCTGATATTCAGCATCGGGATTTGCTGCGGGGCGTTGGGCATCAACGTGGCGCACGAGTTGGGTCACCGCCCGCGCCGCTACGAGCAGCTACTGGCCCAGGCGCTGCTGCTGAGCACACTTTATCTGCACTTTTTCATCGAGCACAACCGCGGCCATCACCGTCACGTGGCCACTCCCCTCGACCCCGCCACCGCCCGCCTGCACGAGCCGTTTTGGCGCTTCATGCCGCGCGCCGTGTGGGGCGAGTACCGCTCCGCCTGGCATCTGGAGCAGGAACGCCTCACGCGGCAGCAGCTTCCGGCTTGGTCGTGGCAAAATCAGATGCTACAGTTCCAAGTGGCGCAAGTGGCGCTGCTGCTAATAGTAGGGCTGGTTTTCGGCCCGAAGGCGCTGCTAGCCTGGGTAGCAGCGGCGGCAGTGGGCGTGGTGTTGTTTCAGTTGGTAAACTACGTTGAGCACTATGGCCTGCTGCGTCGTCGTACCGAAAAAGGCATCTACGAGCGCGTGCAGCCCCACCATTCCTGGAACTCGGAGCACGCCGTAGGCCGCATCTTACTCTACGAGCTCACCCGGCATTCCGACCACCACTACCTCGCTTCCCGCCCCTACCACACGCTCCGCTTTCAGCCGGCCAGCCCCCAAATGCCCACCGGCTACCCCGGCATGATGCTCCTAGCAGCCCTGCCGCCGCTCTGGTTCCGGGTAATGAACCCAAGGGTACCAGCAGCGGGATGACAGGTTTTAAGTGACAGGTAACAGGTGAAATGCTCGTGCTTCATCTATACTAAAAAGCGCATCCCCCTTCACCTGTCACGTGTTACCTGTCACCTAATTACCTCACTCCAAACCCACGATAACAGCATACACGCCATTTACCACTTCCGCCATGCGGCGGAAATTCAGCGTGTCAATGGTGTCGGTGGATTGGTGATAGTTGGGGTTGCGGAGGAAGGACGTGTCGTTGATCATGAGGGCCTCGTAGCCGAAGTTCCAGTAGTTGCGATGGTCGGAGAGGCCGGCTAGGCCCATGCTAGCGGGCAAGTTGATGCGTTGCACATCCACGTCGGCGCTGGTCTGCATGAGTTTTTGCACTTGTTGCGTGAAGGCTTCCTGCCCAGTGCGGCCCACTACCGTGATGAAATTGCCGGTGTTCGGATAAAGAGCCGCTAGTTGCTCATTAGGAAAATGCTGGGAGCCAGGCTCGTCGCGGAAGTACCCTATCATTTCGTAGCAAAGCATGGCCCGCACTGCCGCCCCCGCATCGTGCAGAGATTTGGCGTGCACGTAGCTGCCCATTTGTTCGGTGGCAAAGTAGGGGGGCTCTTCGTTTGGGTAAGCCACCAGTTTTACGCGGTAGCGTAGAACTGGGCGGTGCGCGTGCAGCAGGCGGGCCGTTTCGAGCAGGCCCGCTACGGCGCTGGCGTTGTCGTCGGCGCCGGGCTGGTCGCCACAAACATCATAGTGGGCCCCAATCACCAAACACGGCGCATTTTCGGGACCCGTTGTCAGGATGATGTTGCGATAAAGCCGGCTATCAGCTCGGAAGGTTTGCTCTTGCACCTCCCCGCTCAACTTTTCAAACTCGGCTTTGATGTAGTCGGCGGCTTGGTTGAGTGAAACCAGGTTGCGGTAGTTGCGAGCTGGTTGCAGCGAAGTTAGAAACTCCACATCGGCGTACAGGCGCTGTTGGTTGGCTTCCATAGAACTTACAGGTGGTGAGGGAACAGACGTATGCGGCCTCAGTCTACGCTGGTAAGCTAGGTAGCCGATTATCAGGAGCGCAAGACCAACAAAGAAGAAGATACTCGTGCGCATGTCCTACGTGTCATTACGCTGATAATACGTGCGTCTCTAATCATCGTCTCAGGTCCAGTTGGCCAGGAAATGGCTGCTTCTCTCTATAGTAATGCCAAAGCTAGCTACTTCTACGAAGGCCAAAGCGCCATCTGTGTAATGGAGGCTGAAGGACAGTGTTGGCGGCTAGCAGCTTCTGACTGCTTCATGGCTGCTTTTCCAGCGTCAGCGGCTGTTGCGCTAGAAACTGTGCCCTGGCTTGGGCAGCTTCTTCGGAGTGTGCTTCGGCCCAGTCCTGAATATGCTGTACCAAGCTGACCAAAGATTCGCCGAGAGGCGTCAGGGCATAGGTTACGCGGGGCGGACTAGCCGGTACCACTTCGCGAGTCAGCAGCCCTTCCATTTCCAGACGGCGCAACGTAACGGTGAGCATGCGTTGCGAAATACCTTCGATTTTGCGCAGCAGCTCATTGAAGCGCTGGGGCCGCTGAGCCAGAAAGTACACGACCAGCACTGTCCAACGGTCGGCAATGAGATTGAGCAGGTCGCGGGTAGGGCAATTGGCGTGGAAGATTCCCATGATGCTGGTTATGAAGTAACAAGGTTACTGCAAAGTACCTACTTACTTTTGGTAACTCCGCTATGTAGGTTTGTTTATCCTTTCACCATTACTTCTTCTTTATGATTGCTCTTACCGGCGCCAATGGCAAATTAGGCCGCGAAGTAACCCGCCTGCTCGGCGCGGACCCAACTGTCCCTCATTTCCGAGCATTGGCTCGCAACCCCACCGAAGCGCAGCAAGTCAACCCCGTTGCCAAAGCGAAGTTCGTGCAAGCAGATTTCGACGACGAAGCGGGCCTCACGGCTGCGCTACAAGGCATTGAACGGCTACTGCTTATTTCCACGCCCGACCCCAACGATGTACGTATCCGTCGGCAGCGGCAAGCCCTACAGGCAGCCAAAGCCGCAGGAGTGCGCCACGTTATCTACTTGTCTTTCCTGGTAGCTGACGGCGACAGTCCGTTCCCTTTTGCGGAGTCGCACGCCGCCACGGAGCAGGCATTACGGGAGCTTTTTCCCGACTCCTGGACTATTTTGCGGCCTAGCCTCTACCTCGACGCCTTGGCTATGGTGGCAGCCGAAGTCAGTGCTACCAGCGGCTTTCACGTGCCAGCAGGCCAGGCCAAAGTCGGCTTTATTTCCCGCCACGACATTGCGCAAGCAGCCGCCAAAGTACTAACTAGCAGCGGCCATGAGCAGAAAATTTATCCGCTCACTGGCACCACCAGCCATACCTATACCGAGGTAGCAGACACGTTAACCTCGGTTTTGGGTAAGCGTATTAGCTACACTGAAATAAACGAAGTAGCATACCGAGAGCAAGTCGGCTCGCAGTTGCCGCCACCCATGCTCGATGCGTTTGTTGCCATTTGGCGTACTATTCGGGAAGGCTGGTTCTCTCCAACCACCCCCGACGCAGAGCAACTTATCGGCCACGCGCCGCAAACGGTGCCAGAGTGGCTTTCGAACAATAAGGCGCTGTTTAGCTAACGGCCCGAACAGGCAGGCTACCCAGGCGGAATGTCTCACAAGGCGTTCCGCCTGTTGGCGTCCGTTTAGATGGACGAGAGTTGCTAAATATCTTGAGCCAAGCCCCCGTATAGCTTGCGCCCACCAGCTTCACGTATCTTTATCATCGACCTTACGCTAGCTGCCATGCCACCCATCACAGATATTTCCCAGCTCGACCTCAACAAACGCTACACCTACGCCGACTATCTCACCTGGCGCTTCAATGAGATTGTTGAGCTGATCAAAGGCCAAGTACGCCTAATGAGCCCCGCCCCGCGGCGGGCTCATCAGGATATTTCGGGTAATTTATTCGGTACTATACACACGCACTTGCTTGAGGGCTCCTGTAAGGTGTACCACGCTCCTTTCGACGTGCGCCTAACTACCGCCGGTCCCAACGGCAACGGCCATATCGAAACCGTAGTGCAGCCGGACTTATGCGTCATTTGCGACTCAAGCAAGCTGGATGAGCAAGGCTGCCTTGGCGCTCCCGACTGGATCATTGAGATACTCTCACCAAGCACAGCTTCTCACGATACGAAAACCAAGTTCGATCTGTACGAGGAAAGCGGCGTAACGGAGTACTGGATTGTATTTCCGGGCGAGAAAAGCATTGCCGCGTACGCCTTAGAGCAGGGCCTTTACGAGCTACAAGGCACCTACTATGCCCCCGACGACATTCCGGTCCGCACGTTACCGGGTTTGCAACTGTCATGGGAAAAGGTATTTAAGGATGTGTGAACCGCATAAGCAACTTTTGACGCTCAGCTGCAATAGCCCTGCTGATTCTTGTCCTCTTGGGCGCACTTCTAAAATCTAACTCCTATTCCTGCCGTGCGTGAGCTGAGAGCCCTAACCGGGCTGCGGTTTGTAGCCGCCTTTTACGTTCTAGTCTTCCACTTCTACAAGCGCGCGCTGCTACCTGAGTTGGCTTTGCCTCTACGCAACATTGTGTCGCAGGGCGCGCTGGGGGTGAATATGTTTTTCGTGCTTTCAGGACTACTCTTAACTTACAGCTACTTGCATGATGCGCGTTCAGGACAGTGGCCGAGCGGCCCAGAGTACCGACAATTTCTAGTTAAACGGTTGGCGCGCGTGTACCCGGTGTACGTGGCCGGCTGGGTAGTAGCGGCGGCAGTAGTTGTGGCCTCCAACATGCAACCCGCCTCTTTCGGCTGGCTGCTGCTGCTCAACCTCACGCTCACGCATGCTTGGCTGCCACCACTAGCGATGGAATGGTACGGCGGCGGCTCGTGGTCGGTAGCGGTGGAAATGTTTTTCTACCTGCTGTTTCCGTTGCTATTGCCCTGGCTGCTGCGGGTACGCCAGCCACAACAGTTGCTGGCTTTGCTGGTAGTGCTGTGGGCGCTGTCGTGCGGGCCAGGGCTGTTCTTTGCCAAGTTTCCGGCGTTGCCGCTGTTTCGGTGGGTCTACTCCTTTCCTCCGGCCCGACTACCCGAGTTCGTGAGTGGTATGGTGGCGGGACTATTGGTGTTTCAATGGAACTGGCGCTTACCGGGGTGGACCGTGGCAGCGGCCTGGGTAGTAGCAGGTATCTATTTAGCCCGTATTGGGCCTCGTTTTGAGGGTTATGTAGCCCATAACGTGTTAGTACTCCCAGCGCTGGTGCTCACGGTGATGCACCTAGCTTCCCCAACTCAAAGCCTGTTGGCGCGGTTGTTAGCAACGCGTCTGCTACATTATCTAGGGCGCATCAGCTACGGCTTCTACATCTGGCAATTGGCGCTGCTCATGCTGATTGATACGCTCTGGCATGAGCACCCGATTCGCAAAGAATTTCCCTTCAGTACTGTTAGCACATTAGGACTAATTCTACTAGCCTCAGTGGCTTCGTATCATCTCCTGGAAGAACCAGCCCGTCGGTTCGTGCTGCGGCGAATAGGGGCCGCTCCGCCCATAGAAGCTACCGCATAGCCGGCGCTGCACCCACTAGCTTCACGTATCTTTATCACCAACCTTAAGCTAGCTGCTATGCCACCCATCACGGATATTTCCCAGCTCGACCTCAACAAACGCTACACTTATGCTGACTATCTCACTTGGCAGCTCAGCGAATGGGTGGAGTTGATTAAGGGCAAGGTGCGCCCTATGAGTCCGGCGCCACGGGTGGTACACCAGCGTATTTCTAGCCGCTTGGTAGGTCGTATCTATACACAACTTAAACCCCACTCCTGCGAGGTATTTCACGCCCCGTTCGATGTGCGCTTAATTAAAGCTAGCCCTGACGGTGACGCGGAGGTTATAACTGTGGTACAACCCGATATCTGTATAGTCTGCGACCCAACCAAGCTCGATGAAAAAGGCTGCCTCGGTGCTCCTGACTGGATTATTGAAATCTTGAGTCCCGGCAACCTGGCGCGGGATACCAAGGAAAAATTTGACCTCTACGAAGAGAATGAGGTGAAGGAATACTGGATTGTTTCGCCCGGCGACCAAAGCGTGGCGGTGTATGTACTCCAAGACGGCCGCTACCAGGTGCGCGGCGAGTTTTATACGCCAGGCCCCATTCCAGCACACACGCTCTCGGGATTAAGCATCGAATGGAATGAGATATTTGATGGCTTATGAGGTACCTAGCTATACTCTTTGCTAGCCACAAATCTTACTTTTCGAGCAAGTGCACGGCTAGCTCGGCCGCATAGTGGGAAATGGCAAAACAGGCGATATTAATCAGTAGACTTTTGCCGACAAGCTGCCAGCGCGAGGTGGCAGGAAACAGCCGGAAATAGGTCCAGGTGTTATATAGGACAACAAACGGCAGCTCCACGTATTGTGTCTGGAAGTGCGGAAACAGCAGCCGCAGCGCGTTCAGCAGCAGCACCACCAGCAGCACCAGCGACAAACTGTACAGCACCACCACGGCTATTTCGGCGTAGTTGTAGGCTGCCTTACGGAAAAACAGCCACGTAATGCCGGCGTAGAGCGGCAGTAGGCCCATCTGCATCAGGGCAAAGTAGTGCCGGAAAAAATCCTGCGACTCGTCGCTCACGCCGTAGAGCTTGTACACGAGCGACTTGATAAAGAACTGCCCCAGCGCCGTAACAGTAACTGCCACGAAAAACATGGAGAACGGCTTCTGGTGCTGGTAGCGTCGCCCCGCCAGGTATTCCCGCTGCATGTCGCCGGGCCGCAGCGCCAGCTCTTTTAGCGTGTACAGAAAGCCTTTGTCGAGGTGGGTGAAGAGGTGGAAAACTTCGTGGCTGAGATGATGGAGCGAGATACGGTGCGTCGCGTAGCTCTGGCCGCAATTCTGGCAAAACCGCCCCGCTCCTTGGTGGCCGCAATTTCGGCAGGTACTAGGCGTCGTGGTCAGCGGTGGAGAAACAAGCTCTTGCATCGTGTAGGACAGCAGTAATATCTGCCCCCAATCTATAGCCTGAAAAATAAGCATTCAATTAGGAGAGATTTAATTGCAGCAATTCTCTTTTTCTATACCTTCCGGCGTCTTTAAAGCTCCTCCCTACTTTATGTTCTCCCGAAGCCTTTCCCGCCTGCCGTTGCTGCTGGTGCTGGCCTTATTGTGCGCCTGTTCCAAAACCGGCCAAGACGCCGCGGCCGACCCCAACGGCGAGGAAATCGACCCCTATCAAAACCTTGTATTTCAGTTCGCGGATGCCATAGTAGAACCTGGCCAGCAGGACCGCTGGGACACGGTGCAATACGTGGCGTTTGAGCCCGCCATGCGCGGCAAATTCAAATGGAACTCCGACCGGGAGCTGATCTTTTCCCCAAGCACTTCGTTTCGCCCGAGCACGGCTTTTAAAGCCTCGCTACGCACCGAGTTGTTGCCCAGCAACAAGCGCGGCGTGAAGCTGCCCGAAAACCGGGAGAAGTTTCACACGCCCTATCTTCAAATGGAAGAGCCCCAAGCTTTCTGGGGCCGCTCCAGCCGGGCGGCAGGTACCGCGGAAATGCGCGTGGAATTGCCGTTCAACTACAGCGTGCGCCCCGCCGATGTGAAGCCGCTGCTACGCGTGACGCAGGACGGGCAGCCGGTGGCTTTTGAGGTGATTGGCAACGAGCCCGGCCAGAAAGTACGCGTGTCGCTCAACCAGCAGGTGCAGCCCGGTAGCCCGCTGACGGTGGCGCTAGGCCAAGGCCTGCGCGCCGTGGGCAGCGACCAGGCGTCTGCCACCGAATACGAAAAGCAGGTACAAGTGCCCGACCAACAGGCGCTGGAAATTCGCTCCGTAGCTGGCTCGCTGCAAGGTGCCGACCCCACCGTAACCATCCTCACCACCCAGCCAGTGAGTATTCAGGATTTACAAAGTGGCCTCACGGTGTCGCCAACGGTGGCTTATGAAGTGGAGGAACAGGAAAGCGGCTTCCGGCTGAAAGGTGGCTTTGAGGTGGGCAAAAGCTACCAGGTAACCTTGCGCCAAGGGTTGCGCGGAGGACTCGGCGGCCAGCTGGCCGAGAATGTCACCGAAACCGTAAGCTTCTCCGACGAGCGGCCCTCCATCGAGTTTTCCAGCGCCGAGAAGGCCCTCTACCTCGATGCTCTGGGCACCCGTAACCTGGGCGTGCGCATCAACGAGGTGCAACAAGTGAAAGTGACCATTGCCAAAGTCTACGCCAACAACATTCAGCAGCTGCTGCGGTCCGGCAGCCAATACGGCTACCCCGAATACAACGAGGAAGAAGGCGGCTACGAGGGAGACGAAGAAGGAGACGGTGGGGAATACGTGGACCACTCCTTCCGGTACTACGACGTGGAAAACCTCGGCAACGCGCTCACGGAGCGCACCTACACCGTAGCGGGCCTGAAGAAGGAACAAGGACTGCGGCTGCTGAATCTGAACCTGAAAGACCTGGAATTCGCGGGCGGACTCAAGGGCCTCTACATCGTGAAGGTGCAGGATACCGAGCGGCAGTGGCTGCAAGTAAGCAAGCTCGTGGCGGTGTCCGACATTGGCTTGATTGTGAAAGAAGGCGCGGCCGGCAGCACGCTCGTATTTGCCAACTCCATCCGGAATGCCAAGGCGCTGAGCGGCGCGGAAATCCGCTTCATCAGCACCAACAACCAAGTGATAAGCACCGGCGTGACCAACCACGACGGCGTAGCCAAATTCGACAGCACGGGGCTGAATGGGCGGTTCAAGCTGGGCATGATCATGGCGCAGCAAGGCTCCGACTTCACGTTTCTGGACCTGAGCCGCAGCCGCGTCGAAACCTCGCGCTTTGAGGTAGGCGGGCTGCAAAGCAACGCCGCCCACTACCAAGCCTTCCTCTACGGCGACCGGGATCTGTACCGCCCCGGCGACACCATTCGGACCAACACGGTGGTGCGCACCGAAAACTGGCAGGCCCCGCCGAAAGACTTGCCGGTGAAGATTCGGCTGCTGCTGCCCACCGGCAAGGAGTACGCCAGCCTGCGCAAGCAGCTTTCGGCGGAAGGCTCTTTCGAAGCCAGCTTCATTATGCCGCCGGCTGTTATGACGGGCCTCTACACGCTGGAAGTGCTGACCGGCAACGACGTGCTGCTCACCTCGCGCCAGGTAAGCGTGGAGGAGTTTATCCCGGACCGCATGAAGGTGACCGTGAAAACGTCGAAGTCGGTGGTGAAGCCGGGTCAAACGATTTCGGCGCAAATCACGGCCCAGAACCTTTTCGGGCCGCCCGCCGCCGACCGTAAGTTTGAGGTGGCGTTTTCGCTGAAGGACAAAACCTTCGCCCCGAGCAAGTATACAGATTACGATTTCCGTCTGAACAGCGGCCAGCGGCGCAGCCGCTACAGCAGCGAGTCTTCTCCCCTCTCAGACCGGTTCGAGAATACCACCCGCGAAGGCACCACCGACGCGGCCGGCCGCGGTACCGCCACCTACGAGGTGCCCGATTACACCGACCTTGGCACGCTGGAAGGCACCGCTTTCACTACGGTTTTCGACGAGACCGGCCGCCCCGTAAATCGTCTGGCTACATTTGAAGTGCAAACTCAGCCGGTGATGTTCGGCATTAAGAACATGGACGAGCTGGTGGAAACCCGTAAGCCCGTGCCCACGCGCCTCGTGGCCCTTACGCCTGCCGGCCAGCCTACCACCGCCGAGGCCCAAGTAACTGTGGTGCGCTTGCTCTGGGAAACTGTGATTGAGCGCCAAGGCGGCCGTTACGTGTATAATTCGCAGCAGCGCGAGGAAGTTGTCATCAACCGCGTAATCAACGTGTACGCCAACAGCGACTCGGATGCGAATCTGGGTTTCGTGCCCACGTATTCGGGCGAGTACGAGATTCGGGTGGCGCGGCCGGGAGCCAGCACCTTCGTGAGCCAGCGCATTTACGCCTACGGCTACGGCGATACGCAAAGCAATTCCTTCGAAGTGAACAACGAGGGCGAAGTGACCATTGAGGCCGATAAGGAGAAATATGAGCCCGGCGAGACGGCCAATCTGCTGCTCAAAACGCCTTTCCCCGGCCGGGTGCTCGTAACCGTGGAGCGCAACCGCGTGCTCGACCATTTTTACGTGAACACCGACGAGAAATCGGCGCGGGTGAGCATTCCGATTCGTGCTGGTCACGTGCCGAACGTGTACGTAACGGCCACCGCCATCCGCGAAATCAAGGACAACCGGCTGCCGCTCACCGTGGCTCGGGGCTTTGTGCCGCTGACGGTGGAAAAACCAGGCGCCAAGCTGCAAGTGGCCGTAAAGGCCCCCGAGCAGAGCCGCTCCCAGCTGTGGCAAACCATCGAAGTAAACACCGCGCCCAACGCCAAAGTGACGCTGGCCGTGGTGGATGAGGGCATTTTGCAGATGAAGGACTACCGCACGCCCGACCCTTACGGCTACTTCTACCAAAAGCGCGCCCTCGAAGTGCAGGCCTACGACGTGTATCCCTTCCTGCTGCCCGAACTCGGCACCAGCAGCACCGGCGGCGACGGTTCCGACCTGTCTCGCCGCACCACGCCCGTGCCTTCGCGCCGGGTGCAGCTCGTGGCTAAATGGAGCGGTGTACTCACGGCCGACGGCGACGGCAAGGTGCTGTACAAAATGCGCGTACCGCAGTTCAGCGGCGCCCTGCGCGTAATGGCGTTGGCGTATAAAGACGACGCTTTCGGCAGCGCCGAGCACACCATGAAAGTGGCCGACCCGGTAGTCATCAGCACCAGCCTCCCCCGTTTCCTCAGCCCCGGCGACACTATTGATGTGCCGGCTACGCTCACCAACACTACAAGCAAAATCACCACGGGCACGGCCAGCGTGACGGTTGATGGCCCGTTGCGCTTAGTGGGCAAGGCTACGCAGAGTATCAGCTTGCCTGCCAACGCGGAGCGGCGGGTGCTGTTCCGAGTAGTGGCGCCGGCCAGCATCGGTAATGGCAGCGTTACGACGACGGTGAAGGCCGCCAGCGAGACATTTACGGAGAAGATTGAGATTCCCGTTCGGCCAGCTTCGCCGCTGCAAAAGCGTACCGGTGCGGGTGTGGTGGCGGGCGGCGCAACCCAGCAGCTTAATCTGAAGACTGATTTCCTGCCTTCCTCACTGCGCAGCCAGCTAGTAGTGAGCCGCTCGCCGATGGCGGAGTTTGCCAAAGACCTGCGCTACCTGCTGCAATACCCCTACGGCTGCCTGGAGCAAACCGTATCGGCGGCTTTCCCGCAGCTTTACTATGGCGATTTGACGGCTACGCTGGGCCAAAAAGCTGGCAAGGCCGGCAAAGCGGGTCTCTTCAACCCCAACTACCACGTGCAGGAAGCCATTCGGAAAGTGGAAGCCCAGCAGATGTACAACGGCAGCCTCAGCTACTGGCCCGGCGGCGACTACGACAACTGGTGGGCCACGGCCTACGCCGCTCACTTCCTGCTGGAAGCCAAACAAGCCGGCTTCGACGTGAACAAGAAAGTGCTGGAGCGGGTGCTGAGCTATTTACAAACCCGCGTCAAGAAGCGCGAAACCGAGACCTACAACATCATCCAGACCGGCGGCGTGATTCAGCCGCTCACGCTGGCGAAGAAGGAAAACGCCTACTCGCTCTACGTGCTGGCCCTGGCCGGCCAGTCGGACCCGGTGGCGCTGAACTACTACAAAGCCAACCGCAAGCTGCTGGCCGAGGATTCGCGCTGGGTGCTGGCCTGCGCCTACGCGCTGAGCGGCAACCAACGCAGCTACCGCGAAGCCCTGCCGACGCGCTTCGGCACGCAGGTGATGGCCGGCCGCGAACTGGCCGGCTCGTTCTCTTCTCCCATCCGCGACGAAGCCTTGGTGCTCAACGCCCTGCTCGCCGCCGACCCGGCCAGCCCGCAGGTGAATACGCTGGCCCGGCAGCTGAGCCGCCAGGTGAAATCGGCGCAGTGGCTTAGCACCCAGGAACGCTCGTTTGCGCTGTTGGCCCTGGGTAAGCTCGCTAAGAAAAACGCCGCCAGCACCGTTACAGCTAATCTGCTGGCCGATGGTAAGGCCATTGGCAGCTTCAGTGGCAAAGACCTCACAGTGAGCAACGTGGCCAACCGGCAGGTGGCGCTGCGTACCAGCGGCAAAGGCAGCCTCTACTATTTCTGGGAAACGGAAGGCATTTCGCCCACCGGCCAAGTGCGGGAAGAAGACGCCTACCTGCAAGTGCGCCGCCAGTTCCTGGACCGCAATGGCAACTCAGTGGGCTCCACCTCCTTCCGGCAGAATGATCTGGTAGTCGTCAAAATCACGATTCAAGCCGCCGAAAGCGCCGGCGACGTGGAAAACGTGGCCATCACCGACCTGCTGCCCGCGGGCCTCGAAATCGAGAACCCGCGCATCGGCGCCGTGCGAGAAATCACCTGGGCCAAGGACGCCTCCCAACCCGACTACCTCGATGTCCGCGACGACCGAATCAACTTCTTCACCACGGCCAATCGCTCGCCCAAATCGTTCTACTACCTGGCGCGGGCGGTTTCCAAAGGCACGTTCCGGCTAGGGCCGGTAAGCGCCGACGCCATGTACAACGCCGAATATCACAGCTACGCCGGCGCCGGCGTGGTGCGGGTGCGGTAACGAAACAACCTGTCATCCTGAGCAGCGCGAAGGACCTAATGAAATCAAGAACAAGGCGTTGTTACGCGAGTCGTTCTACTTTCTTTAGGTCCTTCGCAGGCGGACGTCAGATAAAGGATGACAGTGGCGGGGTGGCTACACGCCTTCGAATACCTCGGTCCATTCCAGCGCGAGGTTTCCTAGCGTGTGCACCGGAATAGGGCCGGGCTGGTAGTACTCACCGCGCACTTGGTAACGGCCTTCTTCGAGCACGTATACGGCTACGTTTTTGAGGCCGGGATTAACGATCCAGTACTCTCGCACGCCATTTTCCTCGTAGAGGTCGAATTTAGTTTTGCTGTCGTGGTTGGTATTGCCGGGCGAGAGGATTTCGATAATCCAGTCGGGCGCCCCGACGCAACCAAACTCATCCAGCTTTTGCGGATCGCAGATGACGCACAAATCCGGTTGCACCACGGTGGTAATCTGCGCGTCGCCATTGGGTGAGGTTGTAGTGAGGCGCACGTCAAATGGCGCGGCAAAGCCTTGACAGTGCTTACCTCGCAGGGCTAGCTTAATACTACCGACTAAATTGAAAGAAATAGTCTGATGCCTAACCCGAGGGGCCGGACTCATGCGTTTCACCTTCCCACGAATCAACTCTACAAACTCATCTAGCTGCCACGTCAGATAATCAGCATAGGTGTAATTCTTATCAAGATCTAGCTGCGAGAAGCTGGTGATGGGTGCCATGAGCAAGAATGATGGTAAAGCCAACGAATATACAGTAAAGAAGCCGAGCAGAAGATTGAAACTGACCTTGCTTGCCCCTTATCTTGGCGCTATGAAGCGGCGCATCAGCATACGGTTTTTGGCAGGATTGGGGCTGTTTCTGCTGCTGTTGCTGGGCCTGGACCGGCTGTTTCCGCTGCCGCCCGCGCCGCAATACTCGCCCCTCGTACTGGCCGCCGACGGCTCGGTGCTGCACGCCTACCTCAACCCCACCCAGAAGTGGCGGATGAAAACGGAGCTGCTCGAAATCACCCCAACCCTGAGCCGCACCATCATCGAAAAAGAAGACCGATGGTTCCGCTGGCACTTCGGGGTGAACCCATTGGCGCTGGTGCAGGCGGCGGGGCGCAATGTGTTTGGGACGGGCCGCACCACCGGGGCCAGCACCATCACGATGCAAGTGGCCCGACTGCTGGAACCCAAGGAGCGTACTTTCGCCAATAAGCTGCTGGAAATGCTGCGCGCCGTACAGCTAGAAGCCCATTTCAGCAAAGACGAAATCCTACAACTCTACCTGAACTTGGTGCCCTACGGCAGCAACGTGGAGGGCGTGAAATCGGCGGCGCTGCTGTACTTCCAGCAGCCACCCCACTACCTTTCCCTGGCCCAGACCGTGACGCTGGCCATCATTCCAAATCGTCCCACGGGCCTGGTGCTGGGCCGGCACAACGCCGCCATTCTGCGGGAGCGGAACCGATGGCTGAAACGGTTCGGCGACGCCGGCTTGTTTCCGCAGCAGGACGTGGACGACGCGCTGCTGGAACCGCTGAACGTGCAGCGCCACGCCGCGCCCACGCTGGCTCCGCACCTCGCGCGGCGCTTGGTAAGCCAGTTCCCGAGCCAGGCCATCATTCAGAGCAGCCTCAACCGTAGCAAGCAAGCCAAAACCGAAGACCTGACCCGCAACTACGTGCGCCGCCTCCACGAGCTGGGCATCACGCAGGCCGCCGTGCTGGTCGTCAACAACCAGACCCGGCAGGTGGAAGCTTACGTCGGCTCCGCTGATTTCCGCGACTTCGGCAGCCAGGGCCAGAACGACGGCATAATGGCCGTCCGCTCGCCGGGCAGCACGCTCAAGCCATTTCTTTATGCCTTGGCCATGGACAAAGGCCTGGCCACGCCCAAGCTGCTGCTACCCGACGTGCCCACCAACTTCCAGGGCTACCGCCCGGAAAATTTCGACAAGCATTGCAGCGGCGAAGTAACGCTGGAACACGCGCTGGCCCAGTCCCTCAATATTCCGGCCGTGCGCATGCTACGGGACGTAGGTGTGTCTTTTTTCACGAACAAGCTCCGAGAAGCCGGCTTCCGCAATGTAACCCGCAACGCCCCCCGCCTCGGCCTGAGCAGCATCCTGGGCGGCTGCGGCGCGAGTCTGGAAGAATTAACCAACCTCTACGTAGCCCTGGCAAACGAAGGACGGTACGCACCTCTGAGGTTGACGGGTTCGGCTGGCCCTGACGAGGGGCCTCACCCCCTAGCCCCCTCTCCTAAGGGAGAGGGGGGACTAGCTCTAGAAACTAGTGCTGGAGCTACTAGCTCTAAAGCTAAAAAGTCGTCTGGCTCCCCCTTCTCCACGGGAGAAGGGGGCCGGGGGGATGAGGCTACTACAGCTAGGGAACTACAAACTAGTCCTCCCTCTCTGAAGGAGAGGGGGCTAGGGGGTGAGGCACAAACCCAACTAATATCCCCCGCCGCCGCCTTTCTCACCACCGACATCCTCGCCCAGCTCACGCGCCCCGATTTGCCCATCAACGCGGCGAGTAGTATGCGCCTGCCTAAGATTGCCTGGAAAACTGGCACCAGCTACGGCCGCCGCGACGCCTGGAGCATCGGCTACAACAAGCAATACACCATTGGTGTGTGGATCGGCAACTTCAGTGGCCACGGTAGCCCGGCCCTCACCGGCGCCGATGTAGCCACGCCCCTGCTCTTCGACCTATTCAATGCAGTGGCATACAACTCGCCCAACGATTGGTTTATACCGCCCGCCGCGCTGGATTTTCGGCTGGTGTGCACCGAGTCGGGGCTGGTGCCGGGCGAGAACTGTCCCAACCAGGTGATTGACTATTTCTTGCCGGGCGCGTCGTCGGGGCAGCGGTGCCAGCACCAGCGGGAAGTACTGGTTTCGGCCGATGGCAGCTTCACGTATTGCCGTGCCTGCGCTCCGGCGGCTGGTTTCCGGCGAGCCCTGTACCCCAACCTGTTGCCCGAAGTAGCCGCCTATAAGGAAGCGCAGGGCATTCCGTACCGCCGCCTGCCCGCGCACAACCCCGCTTGCCAGCTCGTGCGCGGCGGCGCGGAACGGGCGCCTAGCATCACCTCGCCGCTGGCCAATACCGAGTACGTCCTCAACCATCACGAAAAGCAGCAGCTCCTGCTCAGCTGCACCACCGACAGCGAGGTGCGCCAGGTGTATTGGTACGTCAACGACAAGTTTCTAAAAGCTGCCGCCGCCACGGAACGAGTCTTCTTCCGGCCCCCACCCGGCCCGCTCAAAATCTCCTGCGCCGACGACCACGGCCGCAATACCGACGTGCTGGTAACCGTAACGGAGCTGTAGCCAGCAGCGCGAAGGCCGGAGCTTCGCGTTATTGTGGTTTAGGCACCATCGTTCGTGCTGGCGAAAAAGACCTGTCCACATTGGCGCAAGCACCATTCTGATTTGGTAGACAGCTCTGCCTTTTTCCGACTAGTGTCTACCAAGGTTAGTGTACCAGTAGTATGTTTTGCGCTTTGGTGTTTACCTGCGGCGTGAGACAGGCTGCTGGAGCAGGCGTGCAACCCTGGTGGCCCGCCGTTGTTTTTTGTACCGGATCAGTAGTCCTGGCTGGCTTTGCGCAGCTATTGGGTGTGTCTGTTGCTGTTCAGTGATGACCCTGGCAGTGCGCGAACTGTTAATAATAACTTCCCCTCTCTATCAAAACCGGTACTTGCTGGTTATAGGCCTTGTGATTCCGGACAACCCCCATTGCGCAGGCCGCGTACGTGCGCATGTTTGGCGCGGCTGAAAGTATTGTTGAGCTCAAGATGGACCATCTCACGCGCGTTACGTACGCGGTAGCTGCCTTTCCTTACCCTATTGTATGAGACGAATGAATTTGGCGCTTCGGCTGCTGCTTGGTTTGCTGTGGCTTGTTCCGGCCGGGCTCCGGGCTCAGCCAACGGCCCCGCCACCCACCGGGCAACTGACGCTAGACCAGTGCCTCCAGTATGCGCTACAAAACCAGCCCGTACTGCGCCAGACCCGCATCGACGAGGAAGCAAACGAGGCCACCATTCGGATTGGGCTGGCCGGCTGGCTGCCGCAGATTGGGATCAATGCCACGGGCCAACACTATTTCCAACTGCCATTCACGGTGTTTCCGAATGCGGAAGGTGTGAACGTGCCGCGCCAAATTGGTCTGAAAAACACGTCTACAGTAGGTTTGGCCGCCACCCAGGCCATCTATAACAACGACGTGCGGCTGGCCCTGCGCAGCGCCCAACCCTCGCGGGAGCTGTATAAGCAGAACACCACCAGCGCCCGCATCGACGTGGTGACTGATGTGAGCAAGGCGTTCTATGATGTGCTGCTCTCCCAGCGCCAGCTCGACGCCCTCAACGAGGATATTGTACGGCTGCGGCGCAGCTTGCAAGACGCCAAGGTCCGTTACGAGGTGGGCGTAGTGGATAAAATCGACTTCAAGCAGGCCGAAATCCTGCTCAACAATTCCATTGCGGCGCGCAAACAGGCCCAGGAAAGCATCAAAGCTAAGTCGGCTTATCTGAAGGAGTTGATGGGGCTGGCTGGTCCGCAGCCACTTACGCTGCAATACGATACCATCCAACTCATGCGCGACGCCTTCGTGGACACGACCCTGACGCTGGAACCTGCCAACCGCATCGAGCTGCAACAGCTTCAGACCCAGAAAGCCTTGCAGAGTGCGCAGATCAGCTACTACCGCTGGGGCTTCTTGCCAACGCTTTCGGCCTTCGGCAACTATAACGCGGTGTTTCAGAACAACAACTTCAGCGACCTGTACAGCCGGCGTTTCCCCAACTCTTACGCCGGTCTGCAACTGTCCTTGCCCATTTTCCAGGGTACGCGCCGCCTTCAAAACCTGCGGCGTGAGCGGCTCACCGATCAGCGCCTCGACCAAGACATCTTAGCCACGCGCAACCGCATCAACACCGAGTTTGAGCAGGCCCTGGCTACCTACAAAGGTTACTACACCGAATATCTGATTGGGCAGACGAACCTGGCGCTGTCCCGGGAAGTGTATTCGGTAGTGAATCTGCAATACCGGGAAGGCATCAAAACCTACCTCGACGTAATCGTGGCCCAAACCACGCTGCGCACGGCCCAGCTCAACTATTACAGCGCCTTATTTCAAGTGCTGAGCAGCAAAGTAGACCTGCTACGTGCCCAGGGCAGTTTGCCCGTTGCTTATTGAGAGGTAACAGGTTTTAGGTGACAGGTTTTCAGATAACACGTGACACGTGATAAGGCAGTCGCCAGGACTTGTAGGAAGATAAGTCCCGCTTAACTCTATCATTTTCTGATTTCGGCATGACTCCCGCTTTCTCCCTAAGTACCTGTCACCTCTTATCTGTCACGTGTCACCCAAAGAACTGCCACCCCAAATCACCTAATCACTCAAAATGAAGAAGATAATTCTTGCCCTTTGTTACGCCACGGGCCTGTTTGCTGGGGTGAGCTGCGGCAATAAAGAGGCCGATAAGCCCGCTGGTCCGCCGCCCGCCACGCCCGTGACGCTGGTAGCGGCCCGCAGCACCAACGCTATCTACTACGACGAGTACCCGGCTACCGTGGTGGCCATTAACAGCGTCGAGCTGCGCAGCCAGGTTTCGGGCTTTATTACGGGCATTTTCTTCAAGGAAGGCGAGGTGGTGAACAAGGGCAAAACGCTCTACGAAATCGACCGGCGCAAGTACCAGGCCTCCTACCAGCAGGCGCTGGCTGGTTTGCGCAGCACCCAAGCCACGGTTCAGAACGCCAAAGTGAATCTGGACCGCTACGAGCGTCTGGCTCAGCAGGACGCTATTGCCCGGCAAATCGTGGATAATGCTTCCACAGCCTACGCCACGGCGCAGAGCCAGGTAGCCGAAGCCCAGGCCGCCGTAGCCTCGGCCCGCACCGACCTCGACTATTCATTAATAAAAGCGCCTTTCACCGGCCGCATCGGTATTTCGCAGGTACGCCTCGGGGCCCAGGTGAGCCCCGGCACCACGATGCTTAACACCATTAGCGGCGAAGACCCGATGGGCGTAGATTTCGTGATTACGGAATCTGACCTGGCCCGCTTCGGCGAATTGCAGCGCCAGGGCGGGGGCCGCAACGACTCTACCTTCCGCCTGGTGCTGCCCGATGGCTCGGCCTACAACCAGCCAGGCCGCATCCTGGCCATCGACCGGGGCGTGAACGAGCAGACGGGCACCGTCCGCATTCGGGTTCAATTCAGCAACCCCAAACGGCTGCTCAAGGATGGCATGAGCACGGTGCTACGCGTGCTCAACCGGCAGTCGGGCCGCCGGGTGGTGGTGCCCTACAAAGCCATTGTGGAGCAAATGGGCGAAAATTTCGTGTTCGTGGCCGGTGACAGCAGCAAGGCCTTCCAGCGCAAAGTACAGCTCGGCCCGCGCTTGCGCGACCAGATTGTGGTGATGGAAGGCCTCAAGCAAGGCGACCAAGTAGTAACCGAAGGCCTCCAACGCCTGCGCGACGGTGGCAAGATCCAGCCCGGCGACCCAGCCCAGGCCCAAAACGGCGCCCCCGGCCAGGGTGGCGGTGCTAAGTAAATAGAGATGATTAGAGCTAGAGCTAAAACTAGCTCCCCTCCTTG